>VERS01000041.1 GCA_018882545.1 Mycobacterium sp. | reverse complement strand
GGACTAGGCCCTGCGGTGGGTCTCATACACCCGCACCGCGACAGCGGCCGCGGAGAGCGCGGTGATCCCCGCGGCGGCCCACACCGCCGCTCGCAACCCCAGGAAATCGGCCGTTACTCCGCCGACTACCGCTCCGACCGCGTATCCGATATCCCGCCAGAACCGGTACACCCCTACCGACCGGGCCCGCCACAGCGGATGAGCCACATCACCGACGACCGCCAGGAGCGTCGGATAGACCATCGCTGTGCCCGCCCCCAGCAGCGCGCCCGCCATTAGCCACCATCGAAAGCTGTCCCCAGTCGCGATCAGCACCAAACCGATTGCTTGGGCCAACATCCCGGTCGTGATCAGGTTCTTGCGACCCCATCTATCCGACAACGCACCGGTGAGGATCTGTGCCACTCCCCACACCGCGGGATAGACCGCGACCAGCAGACCAACCCGGTCCACCGCCAGGCCGGCGGACGCAAACAGCAGCGGGAACAGACCCCACGACAGTCCGAAGTTGAGGTTGTTGACCAACCCCGCCTGGCTTGCCGAGGACAGCGCCGGTTCGGTGAAACTGGTGCGCAAGAAGATCGCCCGGTCCGACAGGGTGCCGTCAATCGCAGCAGCGGTGTCGGCTCTGGCCCGGTGAGTGGCGGGCTGCAGACGGGCTTCCCGTTGTGCGTAGCCGCGGGTCTCACGCACCAGCCCGACAGACAGACCCAGGCCGATCAACGCGTAGCTCAATCCGAGCAGAAATGGCGCGGGCCGCGGCCCGTGGTCGGCGGCCAGTTGGCCTGCCAGCCAGGCGGTGACCGCGACCGCGCCGTAGCCAGCGGCCTCGTTGAGACCCATCGCCAGACCGCGCTGGCGAGGCCCGACCAGGTCGATCTTCATCACCACCGTCGTCGACCAGGTCAGGCCCTGATTGATACCCAGCAGCGCATTAGCGGCGACCACCCAGCCCCACGACGGCGCCCAGATCAGCAGCAGCGGCACGGGGATGGCCAGCAGCCAGCCCGCGACCAGTACGGGCCTGCGGCCGAACCGATCCGACCAAGTGCCGGCCAGGTAGTTGGTGATCGCCTTGGCTATCCCGAACGCCAGGACGTAGGTCAGCAGGAACGTGTAGCCGCTCAGGCCGAACACCGACGTGGCCAGTAGCGGCAGTATCGTCTGCTCCTGGCCGACCATGCCGCCGACAAGAGCGTTGACCACTACCAGTAGGCAGAACTGAAACAGGTTGGGCCGCAATCCCAGTTGTGGGGGATCAGGTGCCACGGTCAGCGACGAGCGAAGGCGGGCGCGCGTTCGGGACGGATTCCGACACCGATGAGCCGGGCCGGAATCGCCGTCAGCCAGGGCAGTCTCCTCAGCAGGGCGACGAAGGCCGCCGGGGGCTCCGGTGAGCCGCCGCGGAAGATCCTCTCGACCATCCGGCGGTGCAGGATCCGCTGCAGCAACTGCGTGAACGCGGTCGGGGGCAGGCGCCGGCGGCGCACCGCGGCGAGGTCGTCGGCTGCCACGGTCCGGCGACGCAGCGGTTCGGCCAGCAGAGTCGCCGCCCCGACCGCGTCCTGAACAGCGAGATTGATCCCGACCCCACCCATCGGCGACATCGCATGCGCCGCATCGCCGATACACAGCAAGCCCTCGCTGTGCCACCGTTTGAGCCGGTTGAGTTTGACATCAAGCAGTTTCACGTCGTCCCACGACGCCAGCACCGAGGTGTCGGCCTCCGGCGCCAGCGCGGACACCTCGGACCGGAAGGCGTCGAGGCCGCGGGCGCGCATCTGCGCATCGCTGCCCTTGGGAATCAGGTAGCCGATCTGGAAATAGCCCTCGCGGGGAATCATCACCAGCAACCGTCTGGGTCCAGTACGTGGGACCAGCGAGTACTCGGCGTCGCCGCTGCGCGGCAACCGGAACCACCAAACATCGAAGGGCACCGCCCACTCCCGCACCGGCAGGCCGGACGCCGCACGCACCGTCGATCCGCGGCCGTCGCACGCCACGGTCAACTCGGCCCGAAGCTCCCCCGACCCGGCGGGCGAGCGGTAGCGCACCCCGGTCGTCCGGGCGCCCTCACGCAGCAGCCCGGTCACCTCGTGTTCGAGCAGCAGGGTGAACGTCGGCTCCGCCTCAGCCGCCTCGGCAAGCAGATTGAGCAGATCCCATTGCGGGACCATCGCGATGTAGGGGTGGGGCTGGCCGCGTAGCCGGCGGAGGTCGACCAGGGTCAACTCCTGCCCGCCGACATCGAAGCCGAGGTGGTCGATCCTGCTCTGCGGCAGTCGGGCGAAGCGATCCCACAGCCCTAGTTCGTCGATGAGGCGCAGCGTGCTGGGATGCACGGTGTCGCCGCGGAAATCCCGCAGAAAGTCGGCGTGCTTTTCCAACAGGGTGACCTCGACGCCGGCTCGGGCCAGCAACAGGCCCAGCACCATCCCCGCGGGCCCGCCCCCGACGACCGCGCACGTCGTCTTCTCGGGCATCAGCCCAGGCTACTAACCGGCGCGGTCGGCTAAACCTCGACCCGGGAGCCGATGATGACCGTGCGGCTCAGGGGCAGCCTGAAGTACGCCGCCGCGTCCGCTTTCAGATGCGAGATCGCGATGAACAGCCGCTTACGCCACGGCGCCAGGTTGTGGTCCGGTCCGGCGATCACCTCCACTTTGGACAGGAAGTACGAGGCCGTGTCCAAGTCGAAGTCCAAGTCGAAGTCCAAGTCGAAGTCCACCGGCCCCTCGGTCATCGCCGAGTCCAGCAGCCGCAGCGCCGCGGGCACGTCGGGTCGTTCCATGTAGCCGAATCGCAGCGATATGTAGACGATCCCGTCCGTGCGGGAGCCGAGACTGTCGACGGTGATGCGGTCGGCAAGCGGCACCCGCGGCACCGGCGGGGTCTGGACCGACACGATCAGAACGTGCTCATGCAGCACATGCATGTGATCGACATTGGCGCGCAACGACAGCGGGGTGGTGCCGCCCACGCGGTTGAGGAAGACCGCGGTGCCGGGCAGTCGCGGCAGCGGCGGGGTGCGCTCAGCAAGGCCGGCGACATACTCGCTCAGCGGGCCCTCCGCCAGATCCCGCTTGGCGGCGACGATCAGCCGACCGCGCCGCCAGGTGGTGAGCACGGTGAAGGCAATCAGCCCGATCAGTAACGGAAGCCACGCCCCATGCAGCAGCTTGGTCAGGTTGGCCGCCAGAAACAACAGGTCCACGGTCAGCAAGGCCCCTCCCCCGGCGATGATCAGCCACAGCGGTGCCCGCCACCGAACCCGCGCAACGTAGAGGAACAGCAGGGTGGTGATGGTGATCGTGCCGGTGACGGCCATCCCGTAGGCGTAGCCCAGCGCCGTGGAACTCCGGAATGCGAACACCAGGATCAGCACCGCAACCAGCAGCATGCCGTTGATCCACGGCACGTAGATCTGCCCGATCGAATGCTCGGAGGTGTGCGCGATCCGAAGCCGCGGCAGATATCCGAGTTGGGCGGCCTGGGAAGCAACCGAATAGGCCCCGGTGATGACCGCCTGGGCGGCGATGACCGTGGCTGCGGTGGACAACACGACCATGGGAATCTGCGCCCATTCCGGAACCAGCAGAAAAAACGGAGCGGTCACCACACTCTGATCGGCCAGCAGCAACGCGCCCTGCCCCAGGTAATTCAGCACCAGTGCCGGCAACGCCAGACCCAGCCACGCCAGCGTGATCGGCGCGCGACCGAAATGGCCCATATCGGCATAGAGCGCCTCGGCTCCGGTGACGGCAAGTACTACCGCGGCTAGTGCGAAGAAGGCGATATGGAAGTGGTCGGCCATGAATTCCACGGCATACGCCGGTGAGAGCGCCCGCAGGATCTGCGGATGACCCATGATCCCGCGCACCCCGAGGATCGCGATGACGACGAACCACACCACCATCACCGGGCCGAAAAATCGGCCGACCGCCGACGTGCCGCGGCGCTGCACCGCGAACAGGCCGACGATGATGGCCGCGGTGAGCGGCACCACCAAGTCGGCCAGATCAGGATCCACGACTTTCATCCCCTCGACCGCTGACAGCACCGAGATGGCCGGGGTGATCATGCTGTCGCCGAAAAACAGTGCTGCCCCAAGGATTCCGAGGGTCGACAGGGCGGCGACAACCCTGGGGTCCGACCGGCTACCGAGTCGCTGCACCAGGGTGATCAACGCCATCACCCCGCCCTCGCCGTCGTTGTCGGCGCGCATCACCAGCGTCACATAGGTCAGGGTGACGATCAGCATCACCGACCAGAAGACGAGCGACACCACGCCGTAGACGTTGGGGATGCTGATCGGAACCGGGTGTGGGTCACCCGGGTTGAACAGCGTCTGGAGTGTGTAGATCGGGCTGGTGCCGATGTCGCCGAACACCACGCCGAGAGCACCCACCACCAACCCGGCCCGCAACGGCTGGGCGGGCTGTGGCGGCATCGCCGGATCGTAACCCTTGGAACACGGAGTTGATGGGCCTAGCGAACACGGAGTTGATGGGCCTAGATTGGTCTGCGGCGGAAGGAATCCGGTGCGAGGTGCGCTTGCCGGCACGGCTGCGGCTACAGCCAGGGCCAGGGTCGCGGCCGTCGCCGCGATGGCCGCGGCGACGGTGGTGTGCGCCCCGTCGGCCAACGCCGGCCTGCTGGCCGGCCACTACAACGCCTGGATTGACGGCCGCTACGACTTCCACACCTGGATCTTCACCTTCACCTCCTGCAACCCGCCGGACAGCGTGGAGTTCTGCGCCAACGTCTCAGCCAACCCGATGCCGATCGCCAAGGCCTACCAGTGGTACGCCAAGGCCTACCAGAGCGGCGGGGTCTACACCATGACCGTCGACGTTCCAGACGGGTTGCGCTGCGGCAACGTCTACTACGGGCCGGTGATCCCGACCCGTGACGTCTACACCTGGGATGCGGTCACGCTGGCCGGAACCCTGCAGTCCTCCTTCGCGGTGGGCTGCGACAACACCCCGGGCGGTACCTTCACCTACCCGTTCCGGCTGACCCGACTCTGAATCACCCGATCAGCGCGGTGGTGCGCATGGCGACCAGGACCGCAAACAGGGCCAGCAGTCCGATCGTCGCGGCGGCCTGCACGACGTTTCTCCGGTCCCGGGGGGCGTAGATGTAGGCCGCCGCCACCACCGCTCCGGTGATCAGTCCGCCCAGGTGGCCCTGCCAGCTGATGTTGGGTATCGAGAATGTCAGAACGAGGTTGATGGCGATCAGACCGACCAGCCAGCGCATATCGAGGTTGAACCGCCGATAGGCCACAGCAGTCGCCCCGAAGAGGCCGAAGATCGCGCCGGAGGCGCCGAGAGTGGCCGATCGGGGATCTGAGAGTAGGTAGACCGCGACAGAGCCGCCAAGAGCGCTGAGCAGATACAGGCCGGTGAATCGCAGCCGTCCCAGGTGCTGCTCCAGCGGCGGACCCAGCACGTAGAGCGCATACATGTTGAACAGAATGTGGACGATGCCGTCGTGCATGAACGCCGAACTGAACAAACGGAAGTACTGGTCCGCCTGTGCGATCGCGTTGGGTCGCAGAGCAAACCGTGGCGTCAGGGCGGGTAGGGCGATTTGCATCAGAAAGACCGCGACATTGGCTGCGATCAGTCCGTAGGTGACGACGGGCTTGCCAGTGCGTATCGCGGCCCCCGCCACGGTGGTCGCCTGCGGCATGCTCCTGGCGCCCTCCTCGACACACTCGGCGCACTGGTGGCCGACCGCCGCACTACGCATACAGTCCGGGCACACCGGTCGGGAACACCGGGTGCAACTCACATAGGTCGGGCGATCCGGGTGGCGGTAGCACGAGGGAACCCCGGCGGGAGTCTGTGCTGGATGCGGCATGGTCATCGTTCTGGCGACGATACTGTCCCGTACCCCGGAGCGGTCACCGGACGACCGGGCTTGAAACCACGAATTCCGCAGCCGTAGTCTGCCCGCAGCGTTCATTACCAGCACTGAAGGGCAGACGCAGGCCCGTCGAACGACCAAAATCCAAATCCCGGTACGGAACCGTGCGCTATGAGTCACCGACGCTGCTGAAATCGGCGCGGATCCCGGTTCGGGAGATCAATTTGAGTGGCTGTGAACTGTTATTCTGTTGATTTCCACAGGGTTCTTCCAACGCTACTGATTCAGTAGTAGATTCCGAAAACAAGGAGAATCCGCAGCCTTCCGACAGGGCGGTCCACCACTCAGGCTGGGATTTTTCGGGGGGCCGAGAGGAATGGATTCCAGTAGCAACCGAATCCCGCTGCGGATTACGAAGGTTGGAGAGATCATGCTCATCGAGAAAACCGCGCTACCCCGCGCCATCCCGCACGCGACGACCAGCGCGGCCACCCCCGAACCGGTCCGAGCCCGGGAACTGAGCGCCACCACCGTCCTGATCGCCGCCTACGGCGATGTCGACGCGGCCAGTGCCGGCAGCCTCTCCGAACGGATCGAACGCCACCTCGCCGGTTACCGGCAACTCGTGCTGGACCTGTCCCGGCTGGGGTTCTTCGGCACCGCAGGCCTGTCGGTTCTGCACCGTGTGCATTCCCGTTGTGCCAGCAGCGGCGTTCATTGGATGCTGGTACCCGGTCCGGAGGTCCGTCGGTTACTGCGGATCTGCGACCCCGACCGGATCCTGCCCACGGCTCCCAATATCGTCGCGGCGGTGGCCGCATTGGCGCGCATCCGCACCGGCAAGGTCGGCTGAGACCCGCCGGATCCGACCCGGCTGCCATACTGCCCTGAGCACAGGGGAAGAAGGTGGTGCGCCAGATGACGACGCCGGGTCGACAGTTCAACGCCGCCGTAACGCGCTTTTGGAGTATTGCGGCACCGGCCTACGACCTGCCAGTGTTGCAGCGGTGGGTCTATCGGCCGGCGCAGGACGAGGTGGTCGCCAAGCTGCGGGCGGCCGGATCCCGGCGGATCGCCGACATCGCTTGCGGCACCGGCATTCTGACCGCACGCATCTGCAATGAACTGCGCCCTGACGAGATCTACGGGGTGGATATGTCCGATGGCATGCTCGAGCAGGCCAAGGCCCGGTCATCGCGGGTCCGTTGGATGAAGGGGCCGGCCGAACGGCTGCCCTTCGAGGATGGCGCGCTGGACGCGGTGGTCACCACATCGGCATTCCACTTCTTCGACCAGCCCGCGGCGATGCGTGAGTTCCACCGGGTCCTGGCCCCGGGCGGCCTGGTCGCAGTGGCCACCATCACCCCGCCGCTGCCCAAGGCCCTGGACCGGTTCGTGCCCAACGACGCCGGGGTTCTGCACAGTCCGCGGCCGGCCGAGATGCGCGCACTGTTCACCGACGCCGGCTTCGAGATCACCGACCAGCGCCGCGTCGACCGGCCGCTGTGGACCCGGATGGTGGGCGATCTGATCACCGTCGGAAAGAAAGGCTGAGAGGAACGCCCGTGGCGATCCAACTGTTAGCCCCCAGCATCGAGGTCGGCGTGGTGACCACCAACCGCGACGCGATGGTCGGCTTCTACGAAGGCCTCCTCGGCCTGGCCCATCAGGCCGACCTGGACTTCCCCGGCGGTTCGATGAGGCGCTACGCCGTCGGTACCAACGTCGTTCTCAAGTTGGTCAGCTACGACGAACCGCCGGCAGCGCCGCCGACACCGGGTGGTGGCCGCACCCAGGGCGGCATCCGCTACATCACCCTGGTCGTGGCCGACGTGCGCGACGCGGCCCAACAAGCGGCCGCCGCGGGTCACCCCGTGGTCGAGGAACCCACCGCCTTCCCGGCGGTGCCTGGAATGGGGTGGTGCTTCGTCGCCGATCCCGACGGGAACTGGGTCGAACTGGTCGGGCCGGTCTGATCCGGCCATGCCCGAGTTGAATCCCGCTGTCGCAGCGTTGGCCCCGCTGCTGGGCACCTGGTCGGGCCGCGGGTCCGGTGCTTACCCGACGATCGCGCCCTTCGACTACCTCGAGGATGTAGCCGTCGGCCACACCGGCAAGCCGTTCCTGGCCTATACCCAGCGGACCCGATCCCCGGACGGCGTGCCGATGCACGCCGAGGCCGGCTATCTGCGGATGCCGACGCCCGGCCGCGTCGAACTGATTCTCGCGCACCCGACCGGGATCACCGAGATCGACGAGGGCACCGTATCGGTGGACGACGGCGGAGTCCTGACGATCGAGCTCCGCTCCACCTCGGTTGGACGGTCCGCATCTGCCAAAGAGGTAGTTGCACTGGAACGTTCGATCCGGGTGGACGGCGATGATTTGCACTACACCGTGCGAATGGGCGCGGTGGGACAGCCGTTGCAGCATCACCTCTCCGCGACGCTGTCGCGCCAGCCATGACCGCACCCGACGACCGACGGATCCGGGTCGGGGCCGATCTGGAGGCGATCACCGATCGCGGCGCCGAGGACGCCACCACTCTCCCCGCCGGCGCCGCGGAACGGATTTGGGACGCCGTCCGACACTGGTACGGCGCAGGTATGCAGCCGGCGATCCAGCTGTGTCTACGGCACCGCGGACAGGTGGTCCTCAACCGTGCCATCGGGCATGCCTGGGGCAACGGACCGGCTGATCCTCCCGACGCCGAACGAATCCCAGTCACCATCGGCACGCCGTACTGCGTGTACTCGGCGGCCAAGGCGATCACCACCACGGTCGTGCACATGCTCGTCGAACGGGGCGCGTTCTCCCTCGATGACCGGGTGTGTGACTACCTCCCCAACTACACCGGCCACGGTAAGGAACGCACCACGATCCGGCACGTGTTGACCCACAGCGCGGGCGTCCCGTTGGCGACCGGTCCGCGGCCGGACCTGCGGAAGATGAACGACAGCGCCTACGCCCGGGAGAAACTCGGCGAACTCAGGCCGATCCACCGACCCGGCCTGGTGCATATCTACCATGGCGTGACCTGGGGTCCGCTGATCCGGGAGATCGTCTCGGCGGCCACCGGCCGCAACATCCGGGAGATCCTGGCCACCGAGATACTTGATCCACTGGGCTTCCGGTGGACCAACTACGGCGTCGCCGAGGCGGACGTCGCACTGGTGGCGCCCAGCCACGTCACCGGCAAGCCGCTGCCCGCCCCGGTCGCGGCGGCGCTGAAGATGGCGCTGGGCGGTTCGATGCAGAAGATCGTCCCGTTCTCCAACAGCCCGATGTTCCTGACCAGTGTCGTTCCGTCGTCGAGTACGGTGTCGACCGCTGCGGAACTGTCCCGTTTCGCCGAGATGCTCTGCCGCGGAGGTGAACTCGACGGTGTGCGGATAATGCACCCCGAGACGCTGCGGGAGGCGACGCGGGAGCGCCGGCGGTTGCGGCCGGACGTCGCGACCGGTCTGGCTCCGATCCGCTGGGGCACCGGCTTCATGCTGGGCTCCGCAC
>VERS01000040.1 GCA_018882545.1 Mycobacterium sp. | reverse complement strand
GCGGGTCGTTCATCTTCCTGCCGCTTCTGCTCGGCGTGATCGCCGTTGTGCTGATGCGCACCGAGCCCGATCCCGAAGCCCGGCCGCGGCTGGTTCTGGGTGCGGCGATGATCTGCCTGCCGGTGCTCGGACTGTGGCATCTGTGGTCGGGATCGCCCACCGATCCGGCGGCGCGGCAACGTGCCGGCGGGTTCATCGGCTTCGTCGTGGGCGGTCCGCTGGCCGATGGGCTGACCGCCTGGATCGCAACGCCCCTGCTGATCTTCACCGCGACCTTCGGCGTGCTTCTGGTGACCGGCATCACGATCCGCGAGTTGCCAGCCGCCCTGTACTCGATGTTCGGCACCCGCAGCGGATACCACGACGACGACTACGTCGAGAGTGACGATTACGACGACGGCTACGACGCCGGCTACGACGACGGCGACGACGCCGGCGGGTACTTCGGCGCCGGCTACGCCGACAGCGACGATTACGGCGGCGAGGGCGATCGCGCCGTCGACGATCCGCCCAACGGCACCCCCTACGACAACTACCCCCTCGACGAGGCCACGCCCGCGCAGGCCGCCGCGACGGTGCCGCTCAAGCCGCGGCGCAGAAAAACCGCCGCACCCAAACAGCCGACCAAATCCCTCGACCGGGTGGTGGAGGGGCCCTACACCCTGCCGTCGCTGGACCTGCTCACCCCGGGTGACCCACCGAAGCGGCGTAGTTCGGCCAATGACCAGATGGTGGAGGCGATCTCATCGGTCCTCGAACAGTTCAAGGTCGATGCGGCTGTCACCGGCTGCACTCGGGGCCCGACGGTGACCCGCTACGAGGTCGAGCTCGGCCCCGGGGTCAAGGTCGAGAAAATCACTGCGCTGCAACGCAATATCGCCTATGCGGTGGCCACCGAGAGTGTCCGCCTGCTGGCACCGATCCCGGGCAAGTCGGCGGTGGGCATCGAGGTTCCCAACACCGACCGCGAGATGGTGCGTCTCGCCGACGTGCTCACCGCGCCCTCCACCCGCAGCGACCACCATCCTCTGGTGATCGGGCTGGGTAAGGACATCGAAGGCGACTTCATCTCCGCCAACCTGGCCAAGATGCCGCACCTGCTGGTGGCCGGATCGACCGGGTCGGGTAAGTCCAGTTTCGTCAACTCGATGCTGGTGTCCCTGCTGGCTCGAGCCACCCCGGAGGAGGTCAGGATGATCCTGATCGACCCCAAGATGGTCGAGTTGACCCCTTACGAGGGCATTCCGCACCTGATCACCCCGATCATCACCGCACCGAAGAAGGCGGCCGCGGCATTGACCTGGTTGGTGGAGGAAATGGAACAGCGGTACCAGGACATGCAGGCCTCCCGGGTGCGCCACATCGACGACTTCAACGCCAACGTCCGGTCCGGCAAGATCACCACACCGCTGGGCAGCAAGCGCGAGTACAAGCCCTACCCCTACATCGTGGCGATCGTCGACGAGTTGGCCGACCTGATGATGACCGCTCCCCGTGACGTCGAGGACGCCATCGTGCGGATCACCCAGAAGGCCCGCGCCGCAGGAATCCACCTGGTGCTGGCCACCCAGCGCCCGTCGGTCGACGTCGTCACCGGCCTGATCAAGACCAATGTCCCGTCGAGGCTTGCCTTCGCGACGTCATCGCTGACCGACAGCCGGGTGATCCTGGACCAGCCGGGGGCGGAGAAGCTCATCGGCATGGGGGACGGACTGTTTCTGCCGATGGGCGCCAGCAAGCCGGTCCGGCTGCAGGGCGCCTACATCAGCGACGAGGAGATCCAGGCGGTCGTGACGGCCTGTAAGGACCAGGCCGAACCGGAGTACACCGAGGGAGTCACCGCGGCCAAACCCAGCGGGGACCGCGCCGACGTGGATCCTGATATCGGCGAGGATATGGATCTGCTGCTGCAGGCCGTCGAACTGGTCGTCTCCAGCCAGTTCGGGTCCACCTCGATGTTGCAGCGCAAGCTTCGGGTGGGCTTTGCCAAGGCAGGCCGGCTGATGGACCTGATGGAGACCCGCGGCATCGTCGGCCCATCAGAGGGTTCCAAAGCCCGCGAGGTGTTGGTCAAGCCCGACGAGTTGGTCGCCACGCTGGCCCTGATCCGCGGCGGCGGTGCGGGGGCAGAGGCCGCCGAGGATGACGGCTACGACGAGGAGGACGGCTCCGAGGACGACGACAGGGCGGTGCCGGAGGAGTTCTGAGTTCCCCGGACGAGTTCTGAGTTCCCCGGACGAGTTCTGAGTTCCTCAGAGCACCAACAGCATCCGGGTGTTACCCAGGATGTTGGGCTTGACGTAGCTGAGGTCAAGGAACTCTGCCACACCGACGTCGTAGGAGCGGCGCATCTCGTCGTAGACCTCCGCGGTCACCGGGGTGCCCTCTATCTCGGTGAAACCGTGGAATGCGAAGAACGCCGTCTCGAAGGTCAGTACGAACAGGCGCTGGAGTTGCAGTTCGCGGGCCACCTCCAGCAACCGGTTGACGATCGCGTGCCCGATGCCGTTGCCCCTCAACGCGGGATCCACGGCAACCGTGCGGACCTCACCCAGATCCGCCCACAGGACATGCAGGGCACCGCACCCGATAACTTGACCCCCCCGTTCGGCCACCCAGAATTCCTGGACCGACTCATAGAGGGTCACCAGATTCTTCTCCAGCAGGATCCGTCCGGCGTAGGTGTCCACCAGACTCTTGATCTGCGGTACGTCGGAGGTCCGGGCGCGGCGAATCCCCACCTCACCGCCGAGGGCGTCAATTGACGGCACTCCGGGGGAGTAGTCGGTCACGGCCGCCACCCTATCGCTGCTCGGTATCCGGCAACCTGCGAAAGCAGGCTTCCTTCAAGGGCTTTCTGGAACGAACCGATATTCTATTGGCCGTGAGCGGCCAGCCTGAGACTTCGCCGGTGATTCGGCACGACTGGATGGTTCACGTCCCCAATCTCCTGACCGGGCTGCGCCTGGTCCTGGTCCCGATCTTCCTGCTTTTCCTGTTCGCCGGTGATGGGCATGAACCAGCCAGTCGGATAACCGCTTTCGTGATTTTCGCGGTGGCCGTCATTACCGACCGGCTGGACGGTTCCTTGGCGCGCAGCTACGGCGTGATCAGCGAGTTCGGCAAGCTGGCTGATCCGATCGCCGACAAAATGCTGATCGGGGCCGCGCTGATCGGACTGTCCATGCTCGGCGACCTGCCGTGGTGGATCACGGTGCTGATCCTGGTTCGGGAGATCGGAGTCACTGTGCTGCGGTTCGCCGTCATCAGCCGGGGAGTCATCCCGGCCAGTCGGGGCGGCAAGCTCAAAACCCTCGTGCAGGCGATCGCCATCGGCTTGTTCATCCTGCCGCTGCAGGGATGGCCGGCGATGTGGACGACGGTCGCGTGGTGGGTGATGTGGGCGGCGATCGTCCTGACCGTGGTCACCGGCGTGGATTACGTCGTCTCGGCGGTACGGGGCCGGCGGTCGGAAACCTGACCGGTCGGCCGGGAACCTTCCGGGTCAGCGCTGCGTTGCACTAGTTGCTGCAACGAGTCGAGGAGGACAGCGCAATGGCGGTACTACTGCGTGAGGTCATCGGTGACGTGCTGCGCCGTGCGCGGACGTCGCAGGGTCGTACCCTGCGTGAGGTCTCCGATTCCGCGCGGGTCAGCCTGGGATATCTGTCGGAGGTCGAACGGGGCCGCAAGGAGGCTTCCAGCGAGTTGCTCGGTGCCATCTGCACAGCTCTCGACGTGCCGCTGTCCCGAGTTCTCAGTGATGCGGGCGCCGAACTGGCCTGCCACGAGGCGATCGGCCGACTACCGGTGCACCCGGCGGCCATGGCAGTGGCCTGACAGTGGGTTTTTCCGCGGTATCCGCCGCGGTATCTGCGGCGGTGTCGTCGGAAAACAGAAAAAACAGGTGGCCGCTGCCGCAACGTGATGTGGTCAGCACGACGGAACCGATAAATTGGTCTGGAACTAGCCTAGAACTAGCCTAGAACTAGGTCGGTCAAATCGACTCCAAGCGGCACTCGACTCGAAGGCGGGGCAACACCTAATGGCCAATCCGTTCGTGAAGGCGTGGAAGTACCTGATGGCGCTGTTCGGTGCCAAGGTGGACGAATACGCCGATCCCAAAATCCAGATCCAGCAGGCGATCGAGGACGCCCAGCGCCAGCACCAGGCACTCAGCCAGCAGGCCGCCCAGGTGATCGGCAATCAGCGTCAGCTGGAGATGAAGCTGAACCGCCAGCTGGCCGACATCGAGAAACTCCAGGCAAACGTCCGCCAGGCGCTGACCCTGGCCGACCAGGCCACCGCCGCCGGAGACGTCACCAAAGCCACCGAGTACAACAATGCCGCCGAGGCCTTCGCAGCCCAGCTGGTGACCGCCGAGCAGAATGTGGAAGACCTCAAGGTCCTGCACGACCAAGCCCTCGGTGCCGCCCAGCAGGCCAAGAAAGCGGTTGAGCAGAACGCCATGATGCTCCAGCAGAAGATCGGCGAGCGCACCAAGCTGCTCAGCCAGCTCGAGCAGGCCAAGATGCAGGAGAAGGTCAGCGAGTCGCTGCGGTCGATGACCGAGATCGCCGCCCCCGGCACCACACCGAACCTCGATGAGGTGCGCGACAAGATCGAACGCCGGTACGCCGATGCCATGGGCTCGGCGGAACTGGCCCAGAACTCGGTTCAGGGCCGGATGATCGAAGTTCAGCAGGCCGGCGTTCAGATGGCCGGGCACTCCCGCCTCGAGCAGATCCGGGCCTCGATGCGCGGAGAGTCGCTGACGGCGGGCGGCAGCGCGACACCGGCCACCCCGACGATCACCCCCGAGCCCGAGCAACCGCTCGGTCAGTAGGGACTTAGCAGGAGGCGAACACTCGATGACGGTGACGGGGCAGTCGCGGCGCTCGGCGCTGCAACGAAGTATCGACACCGTCAGCGAGTACGCCGACATCGCCGCCCAGAAACTCAGCGCTGTCGCCGACCCGCGGGCCCGCTTGTTGCGCAAGCGGCGCTGGGCGCTGCGGTTCGGGCTGTTGTTCAGCTTCGCGACAGCGTTCTGGGCTGCGGTGACCGGCCTGCTGGCCACCTGGAGCACCCAGGTGTGGGCGCTGCTGATCACCGGCCTCATCGCCGCCGGCGCCGCCGTGCCGGCCACCCTGTGGCTGCTGCGCTACCGCTGGCTGCGCGGGGAGCCACTGCCGCCCCAGCGGGAGGTCAGCGGGCACCGGTTGCCGCCGCACGGATCGGTGGCCCGTCCGGCGATGTCGGCCCTGGGCGCCTCGGAGCGGGGCCTGCACTCGTTGCTGGGCGTGCTGGAGAGAGGCCGGCTGGTGCCGGTCGAGGAAATCCGTGATCTGACTGCTGCGGCGGGCCGGTCAGCGGCAACCATGACCTCCACCGCGGCGCAGGTCGTGGCCATGGAGCACGCCGCCGGGCAGGATCCCCACGCACGCGCCTACCTTGCCCCGACCATCAATGCGCTCACCAGCCAACTCAACAGCGGGGTGCGGCAGTACAACGAGATGGTCACCGCCGCCGCGCATGTGGTGTCCTCGGCGAACGCCGGCACCCTGATGGTCGAGCAGCGTTACCGTCACGAACTGATCGACGCGACCGATCGTCTGCTCGGCTGGGCGCAAGCATTCGAGGACCTGGGCACGGCCCCACGCTTCTGAGTCCGGGCCTGCGTCGTCGTTGGTCGCGCTCTGGACGCAGCCGCGGCCGATTGTGGCAGGGTGGGGCCGATGCGGGTAGCCGTTGTTGCCGGTCCGGAAGCCGGGCACGCCTTCCCGGCGATCGCGCTGTGCCTGCGGCTGGCCGACTCGGGCGCTGAACCGGTATTGCTGACCGGCCGTCAGATGCTCGGCACTGCGCGATCAGCCGGCGTCGAAACCGTCGAGTTGCTCGGCCTGGATGCCCTCGGCAGCGACGACGACGATGACGCCGGAGCCAAGATCCATCACCGCGCGGCGCGGATGGCCGAACTCAACGCGCCCCTTCTGCGCTGCCTGCGACCGGATCTGGTGGTCTCCGATGTCATCACCGTCTGCGGCGGTATGGCCGCCGAACTGCTGGACGTGCCCTGGGTGGAACTCAGTCCGCACCCGCTCTATCTGCCGTCGAAAGGCCTGCCGCCGATCGGCAGCGGCCTTGCCCAAGGTGTCGGGTTTTCCGGACGGCTGCGCGACGCGCTCATGCGCACCCTGACCGCCCGGTCGATCCGCGCCGGAGAGCGCCAGCGAACCGCCGCCCGTCTGGGCATCGGATTGCCCGCCCGTGATCCCGGCCCGCGTCGACGGCTGGTCGCCACCCTGCCCGCGTTGGAGGTGGTACGTCCGGACTGGCCCACCGAGGCAGTGGTGGTGGGTCCGCTGCACTTCGAGCCGACCAGCGCCGGCCTGACGGTTCCCGCCGGTGCGGGGCCGGTGGTTGTCGTGGCACCCTCGACCGCGCTCACCGGCGCGGCCGGGCTTGCCGAGTTGGCCCTGCGGCACCTGGTGCCCGGCGAGACGCTGCCGGCCGACTCCCGGTTGGTGGTCTCCCGTCTGGGTGGGGACGAGGTCGAGGTACCGCCCTGGGCGACGGTGGGCCTCGGGCGGCAGGACGAGCTGCTGCGGGTGGCCGACGTGGTCGTCTGCGGCGGCGGCCACGGGATGCTGTCCAAGACGCTGCTCGCGGGGGTGCCGCTGGTGGTGGTACCCGGCGGGGGAGATCAGTGGGAGCTGGCCAATCGTGTTGTGCGCCAGGGCAGTGCGCGTCTGGTACGCCCGATGACCGCCGACACTCTGGTTGCTGAGGTCGGTGAGGTGTTGGCCAATCCGAGCTACCGGGACGCGGCGCGGCAGGCGGGCCGGAGTGCGGCCGGGGTGGCCGATCCGGTACAGGTGTGCAGGGATGCGACTCGCTAAGTTGGTGGGCGTGCGGTTGACCGAATTCCACGAACTCGTCGAGACCCAATTCGGCGCGGTCCGTGCTTCTTCGATGCTGGTGGACCACGTGCTGACCAGACTGGGTGGCCGCACCGCGGCGCAGGCCATCGAGGCCGGCGTCGACCCCCGGGACGTGTGGCGGGCGCTGTGCGCCGACTTCGACGTGCCGCGTGAGCAGTGGTGATCCGGCGGTAAGCGACACGCCGCGCAGCACACTTGCCATCGAACACATGTTCGTTACTGTGAGTGGTGTTCGACGGAGTTGAATCGGAGCCGTTTCGGGTTTGTGTCAGAAGTTTTTGTCAGAGGCCCGCTCTAACGTCGCGGCCAACCGACCAACACCGGTCAGCCGAACACCACAGAACGGAGACACCCATGGCGCCACAAGCCCCCGACCGCGAGAAGGCCCTTGAACTCGCGATCGCCCAGATCGAGAAGAACCACGGCAAGGGCGCGGTGATGCGCCTCGGCGACGAGGTCCGGGCGCCCATCTCGGTCATCCCGACCGGCTCCATCGCCCTGGACGTGGCGCTGGGCATCGGCGGCCTGCCCCGCGGCCGGGTCGTCGAGATCTACGGCCCGGAATCTTCCGGAAAGACGACCGTCGCCCTGCACGCGGTGGCCAACGCCCAGGCTGCCGGCGGTATCGCGGCGTTCATCGACGCCGAGCACGCCCTGGACCCCGAGTACGCCAAGAGCCTGGGGGTCGACACCGACGCGCTGCTGGTCAGCCAGCCCGACACCGGGGAGCAGGCGCTGGAGATCGCCGACATGCTGGTCCGGTCCGGCGCGATCGACATCCTGGTCATCGACTCGGTGGCCGCATTGGTTCCGCGCGCCGAGATCGAGGGCGAGATGGGCGACAGCCACGTCGGATTGCAGGCCCGCCTGATGAGTCAGGCACTGCGCAAGATGACCGGCGCGCTGAACAATTCCGGCACCACCGCGATTTTCATCAACCAGTTGCGCGAGAAGATCGGGGTCATGTTCGGATGTGGATCCTGGTCTACCAACGTCAGTCTCGCTGATGGATCCACCGAGAAGCTCGGCAAGATCGTCAATCAGAAGATGGATGTCGAAGTCATGTCGTACGACTTTGAGTCCGGCCGAATTCTTCCCAGAAAAGTCATCAACTGGTTCGACAACGGCAAGACCAACGAGTTCCTTGAATTCAAAGTTGATCGCCCTGGTGGCGGAACCGGCCGGGGTCATGCAAGTCTGGCCATGACCCGCAACCATTTGATCCGCACTCCTGGAGGCTGGCGAGAAGCCGAGGATATCCTCGTCGGCGATCGCGTCATGTTGGCGCAACCATCGCTACTCAGTGACCAGCAGTGGGAGGTGGTCCTCGGTTCGCTACTCGGAGACGGGTGCCTCGCGGCACCGATCCGGAAGGAGTCCGAGGCTGCTCGCTTTCGGATGGGACATAGCGTTAGGCAAGCGGATTACCTCGACTGGAAGGTCGAGATGCTCGGCAACCTTCCCCACAGTCGAGGCGCAGACGCCACGTCTGCGGTCTTCGCTGACTTCGCCCCACTGCCAGAACTTCATGAGCTGCGTTCAGCCGTCTATCTCGGCGACGGGAAAAAGTTCCTCTCCGAGGACTACCTCAAGGCGCTGACTCCTCTGTCATTGGCGGTCTGGTACATGGACGACGGGTGCTTCACCGTCCGCTCCGAGGGTTCGCAACGACGCACCAGTGGTGGAAGCGGCCGTATCGAGATCTGCGTCGGAGACATGAGCGAGGGTTCCCAGGTTCGTCTGCGGGATTACCTTTGCGACACCTACGGGTTGGATGTGCGCTTGCGTCATGACGGTACTGCCGGTGACGCAATGCTGGTGTTCTCCACCGCTGCAACCGCTAAGTTCCAGGAACTTGTCGCGCCCTACGTACATCCGTCGATGGCCTACAAATTGCTGCCACGGTTCCAAGGTTTGTTCAAGGTTGTCCCGCACTTCGTTGAGCCCAGCATGAAGCTGATGCCGGCGCGAGTAATCGCCATCGAGTCGAAGATCGACTATCAGAATATGAACCGGTTCGACATTGAGGTTGAGGGGAGCCACAACTATTTCGCTGATGGGGTCATGGTGCACAACTCACCCGAAACCACCACCGGCGGTAAGGCGTTGAAGTTCTACGCCTCGGTGCGCCTGGACGTGCGCCGGATCGAGACGCTCAAGGACGGCACCGACGCGGTCGGCAACCGCACCCGCGTCAAGGTGGTCAAGAACAAGGTCTCGCCGCCCTTCAAGCAGGCCGAGTTCGACATCCTCTACGGCAAGGGCATCAGCCGCGAGGGCTCGCTCATCGACATGGGCGTCGAGCAGGGCTTCATCCGCAAGTCGGGGTCCTGGTTCACCTACGAGGGCGAGCAGTTGGGCCAGGGCAAGGAGAATGCCCGCAACTTCCTGTTGGAGAACCCCGATGTGTCCAATGAGATCGAGAAGAAGATCAAGGAGAAGCTCGGTAT
>VERS01000039.1 GCA_018882545.1 Mycobacterium sp. | reverse complement strand
GGGCGATAGAGCCAAGGGCGGGTTGTGCCACCAGCGTCGAGATCACCCGCCAGGGCGGCCGAGCGGCGGCCTACATTCCCGGCGACGGGGGTGATTTCCGGATGACGGCGGTGGATTTCCGGGCCAGCATGCAGACCCGCCAACTCAATGCGGCGCAACTGGCGGAGAACCGGCGGGCGGCGCTGTCCCGTGACTACGGTGTCAAGCCCGGCCTGCGGGCGCAGGTGATGATGCTGGGCTCGGCACCGCTCGACGGGGAAAGCCCGCTGCTTGCTGAACTGGCGGCGCGGTCCGAGGGGCCGGTGGGTGTGCTCGCCGCCGCTTCGGCCGAACCTCGGGAGGTCGCCGGTGACTACATCGCGGCCCTGCGCGGCCACGGCGTCGAGGCCATCGACCTGGGCGTCACCATCGACAATGTCGATCGCCGGATGCGCGAGGAGGCGCTGGTCGAGCAGATCGCCGCCCTGGGCACCGTCATCCTGACCGGAGGCAATCAGATCAGGCTGGTGGAGACGTTGCTCTACCGCGGCGAGGTCACGCCGCTGCTGATGGCCATCGCGCGGGCGCGGGCGGCCGGGGCGATGATCGTCGGAGTCGGCGGCGCGGCATCGGCGCTGTCGGGTTTCATGATCGGCGGCGGCACGTCCTACGAAGCCCTGCGGTTCGGCATTGCCTCGGACATGGGCCGGCGCGGACTGGTGATCCAGGAGGGGCTGGGATTGTTCGGCGCCGCCATCGTCGACCAGAAACTGTCGTCCTCGCGGCGTCTGGGCCGCCTCGCGGTGGCCTGCGCCGAGGAAGGCGTCCGGTTCGGGCTCGGCCTTCTCGAAGACAGCGGCGTCATCGCCAACCACGACAACAGCACACTCACCGCGATCGGCGCGCGCGGGGTCGTGCTGGTCGAGATCGACCCGCTCAAAACCGAACTGGCGGGCGACGATTTCATCGCGCCCGGCACCAAGCTGTGCCTCGCCGGCCCCGGAGATGTCATCGACATGGCGGCCGGGACCGTCACCCGGCACGCGCCGGCCGCCGCTTCGGCCGCCGTACTGGATGCGCTGGTGGCCGAATTGATTCAGGATTGTGTCGGCGACGCCGACCCGGTGACCGCCCCTGGCGTGACGCACGAAGCCCATATCGCCCTGCTCTACAGCCCGGCCGGGGATGGCACCGGTCAGCTCGATATCGAAAGCATCCGTGATCGACACGGATGATCCTGGAAAGGACGGAATAAGCATGTATTTCGATGGGACCACTCTTGCCGCGCTGCTTGCCGATGCGGATACGGCGGCGGCGTACGCCCCCGCCATCGCCGCCGATGGCCGCGCTCAAACCTCGCCGTTCGCCGTGATCGAGGCCGCCATGGAACTGCCGGAACTGGGCGAGGCCGGTGTGACGGCCTTTCTCGATGCGCACGGGATCGAACTGCGCGACCTGCCCCCGGATAACCGGTTGATCGCCGGGGCGCTGGCGGCCGAAGGCAAGCTCAAGACGCGCCTGCACGCCGCCTGTGCGGCGTATTACGAGACGGAGATGTTCGTGCTCCCGGAAGCTCCGCAGGCCCAGTGAGACAGGCCCGGTAGCGGGGTGCTGCGCGAAAACCACGACCTGCCGGGCTCGCCGCA
The DNA here is from genome assembly GCA_018882545.1 of Mycobacterium sp. GTDB lineage: Bacteria > Actinomycetota > Actinomycetes > Mycobacteriales > Mycobacteriaceae > Mycobacterium. The sequence continues at coordinate 7,798 of VERS01000039.1, read as the reverse complement.
TCGCCTGACCGTGCTGCGCTTCGGCGCACCCGGCGGGCAGGAGCGCAGCGACCGGGGAATTGAACCCGGGACGGGCCGGAAAGCCTATTTGCAGGCCGGGCTGCATGCCGACGAGTTGCCCGGCATGCTCGTGTTGCGCATTCTGGCCGGGCATCTGGCCGAGGCGGAAACCCGCGGCGAGATTCACGGCGAAATCCTGCTGGTGCCCCAGGCAAACCCGATCGGCCTGGCGCAGACCGAAACCAGCTTCCTGTTCGGACGGCTGGAAAGCGGCACCGGGGAGAACTTCAACCGGAACTACGCCGATCTGTCAGACCTCGCAGACCTGCCGCTGGGGCCGGACGCGGCCGCGAATGTCGAGACGATCCGGGCCGCGATGTCCGCGCGGCTTGCCGCGATGGCGCCCGAAGGCGCACTGGCACATCTGCGCTGGAGACTGCTGACCCTCGCCCACGACGCCGACCTCGTCCTCGATCTGCACGCCGACAACGAGGCTGAGCCCCATATGTACGTCGGTCCGGCGTTGTGGCCGGCGGCCGAGGACATCGCCGCGGCGATCGACGCGCGGGCGGTGCTGCTGTCGGAGGTCTCGGGCGGTAATCCCTTCGACGAGGCCTGTGCCGCGCCGTGGTGGACGCTGGCCGCGAACCATCCCGGAGCGCCCATTCCACCGGCATGTCTGGCTGCCACACTGGAGTTGGGCAGCAATGACGATGTCGATCCCGAACGTGCCGCCGATCAGGCCATGGCACTGCTGCGCATGCTGGCCGGACGCGGCTTCGTCGACGGGCCGGACGGGCAGCCGGCATTGTCCTGCCGCGCGACGGCCCTGACGGCGATGGCGCAACTGCGCTCGCCGGTCACCGGGCTCGTCGCCTATCACCGTCGGCTGGGCGATCAGGTCCGCAAGGGCGATCTCCTCGCCACCGTGATCGATCCGCTCGGCGGGGAGACGGAACTGCGGGCCGAGACCGACGGGCGGCTCTTCGCTCGCCATAGCCAGCCCTATGCCTGGCCGGGACGGGTGATCGGCAAGGTCGCCGGTGAGATTCCGCTGGAAAGCCGAACGGGCAATTTGCTTTCGGACTGATGCTCTTCTCCGCACGATCCGCCTGATCGCAACTGGTTGCGCGACCATCGCCACAACCCGAACTGCGCTCCTGGGCGATCGCAATTCGTCGTAGCATCGCGTGGTGCGTCAGCAAGAGCAGGTGACCGGCTTCGCGGCAACCATGACGACGGTGGCCATGGGCCTGGGCAGCGCGGTCGTCTTGGGTGATCTGCGCATCCTGTCGGCCAACATCTCCATCATCCGCAATGGACTGCACTTCTCGCCTAGCACAACGATATTCGTGTCGTCGCTGGCGACGCTGACGCTGGCGGCCTCGGTGCTGGGCGCCGGTGTGCTGGGCGACAGATACGGCATGAAGAGGATGTTTCTCGGCGGTGCGTGGGCCACGGTGGCATTCGGGCTGATCGGCGCGGCCGCCCCGAATGTCGTCGTACTGATGATCGCGAGAGCCTGTATCGGGGTGGCGTTCGCCTTCCTGAGCGGGTTGTCTCTGGCGATCATGAACGCGGCCTTCCCGGCTGAGAAGCGGGCAGGGGCGATCGCCCGCTATCTTGCGGCGGTGTACGCCTTCGGCGTGCTGCCGGCGACGGTGGGCGGTCTCCTGGTCGAACACATCGGTTGGCGCTCCGGGCTTCTCGTCACACCGGTCCTGGCGGCCATCGTCGCGGTGATCACCCTGCGCTACGTCCCGGAGACACTGACCTCGCAGGGTAAGACCGATGTCGCGGGGCTGGTACTCATAGCCGCCGCCCTGATCGGAATCATCTACGGCATCTCTCGGCTGCAAAGCGGTGTCGACCTCGAAGCGGTGGCGCCGATCGTGGGGGGGCTCACCGCGGGTGCCGCATTCGTCTGGTGGGAGTTGCGCTGCGAAAACCCGGCACTGGATCTCCGGATCTTCCGCTCCACGCGGTTCAACGCCGTCGTGACCGCGGGCATGGCGAGCAATGTTGTTCAGGGGGCCTCGGCGATCATGGCCACCTTCTATCTCGTTGTCATTCGGGAGCTGTCCACCTCCACCTTCGCCCTTATGTTCATTCCGGCCACCCTGCTGTCGGCGCTGGCCGCGATCTGGGCCGGCCGGGCGGCGACCCGCTGGGGCAACTGCGCGGTGTTGGTCGGCGGCCTGGTGGTTATGGCCGTCAGCCTGCTGGTGCGGGTCGCCTTCGGTTTCCACACGCCGATCGTCGCCGTCTGGATGGCCATGGCACTGATGGCGATCGGCGGGGCAATCGTGGGGACACCACAGACCACAGTCATGATGTCCAGCGCCCCAGTCCATCTCAGCGGTGTGGTGTCCGCGGTGAAGGCTTCGGTGGCCGGAACGTTTTACGGCCTCGGTTCGGCACTGTTCTCCATGCTCGGCATCCTTCTGTTCATCCGAGACGCGGGCCCGAGGCTGGCCGGGTCGGGCGTCAGCCCGGAACAGGCCGGTGAGACACTCGCCGCTACGGCCCACTCACCGGGCGGTAGCAGCTTGGATCCCGAACGAACGCAATGGGTCGTTTCCCAGGCCACCTCGAGCATGCTGAGCACCGCACACACGCTCAACGTCATCCTGACAGTGATCACCCTGGCGGCGGCTGTCGTCGCGATCATGCTGTTCCGGCGTGGACACGCGCCCGCCGATATCCCCGCTTCGGAACGGTGAGGACAGTGACCTGTTAAGACACATCCGCAACGCAACGGGGATGGGCGAAGCGCCGTGTCGACCGTTCGTATGAATCTGAACACCTGGCGGGCGGCGCCGACCGCCAAGCCTTAGCGTCAGACCCGGGATTGCCCCGTGTTCATGGGTTGAGGGGAACTTGCAGGATGTTGAGTGTCGGAGCGCGCGCCGGTATTCGGCTCGCCGTATTGGTCATCCTGATCGCGGCCTTCCTCACACCTCCAGCGGGCGCTGTTCCGGGTGGGGGTGCCTACATCGCCGGGATTGAGCGGGTCAGCGACCGCTGGGACAAGGTGTCGGTGTTCTCCCCGGCGATGAACAAGATCATCATCAACGACGTCTACAAAGCACCCGGCGGGGGCGCCCCGACGCTGTACCTGCTGCCCGGCATCGACGGCGGGGACAACCTCGACCCCGGCGCCAGCTTCGCCCCGGGCACCAAAAGCTGGTTCGGGATGACCGACATCGAGGGCTTCTTCGCCGACAAATACGTCAACGTCGTCTCCCCGCTGGGCGGGCAGTTCAGCTGGTGGACCGACTGGGTCAACGACCCCGCCAAGCAGTACCAGACCTACATGACCCGCGAGCTGCCCCCGCTGATCAACGCCACCTACAACGCCAACGGCCGCAACGCCGTGGGCGGGCTGTCCAGCACCGGGGGCACCGCCATCGACTACGCCGTGCAGGCCCCCGGGGTGTTCCAGGCGGTGGCCTCCTACAGCGGCTTCCCGGCCAGTTCGGACCCGCAGGCCGCCCAGCAGATCGGGCTGACCCTGATGTCCGGCGGGGCCAGCGCCGAGAACATGTGGGGCCCGCAGGGCGGGCCGCTGTGGATCGCCCACGACCCCTCCAAGAACGTCGACAAACTGCGCGGGGTCGCGGTCTACGCCGCGGCCTCCGGCGGCGGGCAGGGCCAGGTCGACCGGCTGCCGGAGGGCTTCGGCAACAACTTCGCCGGCGGGTTCATCGAGGGCATCGTCGCCGAGAACACCCGCCGCTTCGCAGACGCCGCCCAAGCCGCCGGCGTGCCGATCACCTACGTCGTGCGCCCCGAAGGCACCCACACCTGGGGACTGTTCGAATCCGAAATGCAGGAATCCTGGTACACCACCATCGCACCCGCCCTGGGAGCCTGACGGTCACCGCCGATCCGGGTACGGTGCGGTGACGCCGTCGGCGGGGTGGGCATCTGGGCGGCCGTCGATGAAGTCGCGGGTGCTGGCCAACAGCGGACCCCAGTGCCGCAGCCACCGCGGTTACTCCGTGCCGAGGACCGGCGCGGCGCGATCCGAGTTTGCGCGACAGCAAATAATCGCTCTGTCAGAATGACCATCAAGACAGAGAGGATCATCATGCGTTTATTAGCCGCTTCCCGACTTTTCGCGCCGCTGCTGGCGATCGTGATGTTGCTCGGACTGGCACCGGCAGCGAACGCCTGCAGCCGGGTGACCTGGCTCGGACCCGACGGGATGGTCATCACCGGCCGGTCCATGGACTGGCCGTATTCGTTCCACTCCCACCTCTACGCGGTGCCCGCCGGCAGCACCCAGGACGGCGCGGGCGGGGTGAACTCGCTGACCTGGACCCGCAAGTACGGCGCGATCGAGGTGGCCGGCACCACCGATCCCGACGGGCCCATCGACGGGGTGTTCGACGGGATGAATGAGGTCGGCCTGGTGGCCAACCTGCTCTACCTGGGCGAGTCCGATTTCGGGCCGGCCCCGGCTGATGACCGACCGCGGCTGTCCTTCGCCGGCTGGGTGGACTACGTGCTGACCAGCTTCGGCACTGTCAAGGAGGTGGTCGAGGCGTTCACCGACCCGTCGATCTACATCGTGCCGATCAACTTCGGGCCGGGCGGGGCGGCCCACCCGACGGTGCACCTGTCGGTGACCGACGCCTCGGGCGACTCGGCGATCATCGAATACCTCGACGGCAAACCGGTCATCCACCACGGCCGCCAGTACCAGGTGATGACCAACAGCCCGACCTACGATCAGCAACTTGAGCTCAACGCCAAGTGGGACGACGTCGACAAGAACAAGGACCTCCCCGGCTCCATCCAGTCCCAGGACCGCTTCGTCCGCGCTTCGTACTACCTGAGCAAGCTGCCGCAGACCTCCGATGAGCGCCAGGCCGTGGCCGGGGTGTTCAGCGTGATGCGTAACGTGTCGGTGCCGTGGGGGGTGGGCGACCCGGAACATCCGAACCTCTCCCCCACCTACTGGCGCTCCGTCGCCGATTCCACCAACAAGGTCTACTACTTCGAGTCGGCGCTGAGCCCGAACATCGTGTGGGTCAACCTCAACAACGTCAACCTGCGTCCTGGGTCGGGTATCCGGGCGGTCGCGGTCGAGGAGAACTACTCGATCATCGGCAACATCGACAACCAGTTGGCCCCGGCGAAGCCGATCGCCTTCCTGGCGCCCACGGCCGCAGAGCCCGCCCGGCCGGCCGCGACCGCGCCCCACGCGGCGCAGCCGGCCGAACGCAGCTTCCGGTTGTGGTGGCTGCTGCCGATCCTGGCGCTGCTGGGCTTGCTGGGCGTCCTACCGCGGGTTTTGCGCAAACGGACCGCCGCGCAGGCCGCGGATCGCCCTCACCCGCCGTCGGCGAAGGAATAGCTGAACCGCCGGCCGCAGCTACAGCGACCCCGTCACTCGGGGTCCGGGACCGGCCGGCCCATGCTGCGATAAATGTCCTCGATCAGCGTGATGCTTTGTTTGGCCAGGGCATTGTTGGGGTCGATCTCGAGGGCATCCCGGAACATTCCGAGCGACTTCGGATACTTCTCCCGGGGAGCCAGATCGGGGTCCAGCATGATCTTCTCCGCCTGCACGGCAAGCTCCTGGGCCTGACGCTGCTGCTCTGTCGAGACGGTTCCCGCATTCTCGCCGGCACCGGCCGCTGTCGGCTGCTCGGCCCTGTTGCCGTCCTCAGTTGTCGCGGTGGCGCAGCCGGCAGCAACCAGCGCGGCCGCGGCGACGGCGAGGACAAAGCGCCGGCGGACTGTCATCTTGTCAGTATGGTTCCTGAATCACCGATCTGGCTAGCGGACGCCCCCTGGGCGGTGAGTCCGGTAGCGTGGCCAGCCATGGGTGGAGTGAGCGGCAAAGTCGTCTTCATAACGGGCGGGGCCAGGGGGGTGGGCGCCGACGTCGCACGCCGGCTCCGGCGCAAGAACGCCCGACTGGTCATCACCGATATCGACGCCGAACCGCTGGCGGATCTGGCCGCCGAACTCGGGGCGGACCAGGTGCTGACGGCGGTCGCCGACGTGCGAGATCTGGACGCCATGCAGGATGTCGCGGATCGTGCGGTCGAGCGGTTCGGTGGGATCGACGTGGTCGTCGCCAACGCCGGCATCGCCACCTACGGCTCGGTTCTGCAGGTCGACCCCGAGGCGTTCAAGCGGCTGCTGGACATCAACATCCTCGGCGTGTTCCACACCGTGCGGGCGACGCTGCCCGCCGTCATCGACCGTCGCGGCTATGTCCTGATCGTCTCCTCCTTCGCCGCCTACTCCGCCGCGCCGGGACTGGGGGCCTACCACGCGTCCAAGGCCGGCATCGAGCATTTCGCCAACGCGCTGCGACTGGAGGTCGCCCACCGGGGGGTCGACGTCGGCTCGGCGCACATGTCCTGGATCGACACCCCGATGGTGCAGGACGCCAAGAGCGACATGCGCGCCTTCGGTGAGCTGCTGGCCAAGCTGCCCGGCCCGCTGGGCGGGACCACCGGCGTGGCCGAATGCGGTGAGGCGTTCGTCAGCGGCATCGAGAGGCGCAAGCGACGCATCAACGTCCCCCGCTGGGTCGGCGCCTTCCGTTGGCTGCGCCCGCTGCTGTCAACTCCGCTGGGGGAACGGCCTATTCGAGCAGTAGTGCCCGAAATCCTGCCCCGGATGGACGCCGAGGTGGCCGCACTGGGCCGGTCGACGACCGCCCGCTCCGAAAAGCTTGAGGGACGGTGACCTTCGGGCGCGGGTGTCTACGATCGGTGTGTGAGCGACCCTGGCCCGCCGTTCGTACCCCCCACGCCCGCTGAAGCCCTCGCCCGCCTCGGCATGCCGATGGACGAGGCGATGCGGACCCAGCGCGCCGTGCGGCGCCTGCATCTGGACCCGGTGTCACACCAGGTGCTGCTGCCCCTGCTCGAGTTTTCACTGAAGGCGCCCACCAGTTCCAACAGCCAGGACTGGCACTACATCGTGGTGGAGAGCCCGGACCAGAAGGCGCGCCTGGCCCGGATCTACCGCCGGCTGTATCGGCTGTTCAACCCGATCGTGCAACGCCAGGCGCGGGGCGACGAGAAGGAACTGCGGGCAATCCGGCCCGGGCAGTGGCAGGCCGAGCACTTCGAGGAACTGCCGGTGTTCGTCATCCCCTGTTATCGGCGCAGCGCCAAGCACCGGGCGGTCGGCCGTCCGCAGATCGCCGTATCGTCCTTCTACGGTTCGGTCTACCCGGCGGTGCAGAACCTGCTGCTGGCCTGCCGGGCCGTCGGCCTCGGTGCCTCGCTGCAGACCCTACCGATCTGGTGGGTGCCCGCGGTGCGACGGACCCTCGGCCTGCCCCGCAACATCGTGCCGGTGTGCATCGTCCCGATCGGATGGGCCAGGGGCCGCTACGGCCCGACCACGCGACCCCCGATCGGGGAGGTGGTGCACCTCGACCGCTACGGCAATCAGCCCTTCCGCCGGGGACGGTGAGGGCGGCGTAGATTTCGGCGTAGATTTCACTGTCGTGGACGCCTCCACCACCCTGATCGCCGAGAACATCGCCTTTGCCGAACTGTTGCGAACCGCCGACCTCAGCACACCGGTTCCGACCTGTCCGGAGTGGACACTCGACCAGTTGATGCGCCACGTCGGCCGCGGCGACCGGTGGTGCGCCCACATCGTGGCCGAACAGTCCGCTGACTACATCGACCCGCTCAGCGTCCCCGATGGTCGGCCGCCCGCTGACCGCGACGGACAAATCGCGTGGCTGTCTGCCGGGCCGCGCAGGTTGCTCGACGCTGTCGCCGACGTCGGGGCCGACACCCCGGTGTGGACC
>VERS01000038.1 GCA_018882545.1 Mycobacterium sp. | reverse complement strand
GAGATCTTGCCGCCGCGGTTGCGGGTGAGGTGGTTGTTGATGACCGTCCGGTTGTCGATCATCAGGGTGGCCGGGATGGCCCGCACGCTGGTGGCCGTCGGAATCTCCAGCGAGGCGTTCATGTTCTTGACGACGGCGGCGGCAGCGCCGCGCAGCACCTGCGTCTCCTCGGCGGCAGGCGCCGAAGGGGCCGCGACAGGCGCGGGAGCAGGCGCCGGGGCCGGAGCCTGGACGACCGGGGCCGGCGGGGGAGTCGGTACGGGTGCGGGGGCCGGGGTGGCCGCGGGCGCAGGTGTGGCTGCGGGCGCGGGTACAGCGACCGGTGCCGGTTGCCCGTTGCCGGCCGGAGCCGCCTCGGCGTGGTAGTCCACCAGGAACTCGTGCCAACTCGGGTCCACCGAGGAGGGGTCGTCGCGGAACTTGCGGTACATCTCCTCGACCAGCCACTCGTTCTGGCCGAATGGTGAACTCGTACTGCTCACGGAAGCACTCGCCTCGATTCTGTGCCCAGCTGCCCCATTGACGTCGACTCAAGGCTATCGCGTCGCCGGTGTTCACCGGAGCAGGTCAGGCGCACGCTCGGGCGGCTACTGCGACTCCTCGATGGCGGGCACCTCATCGACGGCCTGCAGCAGGCGCAGGTTCCCGGGCCAGCCGACCGGTGGGGGGCCGAAGGCCGTGCGGGCGTTGCCGATGATCTTCTTGCCCATCATCCGGTTCCCCCCGCCGCCGACCGCCGCGCCGATGCCGACCGGCAAGACCTTGCCGAAGGCCATCGCGGTGCGCTTGATGGCGTATTTCTTGACGAAATACTGCGCGAGCCGGGAGTTGAGCTGGGAGACGATCGGCAGGGGCAGCAGTTCGGCCTCGGCCAGCCAGGCCCCGCTGGTGCGGCCCGCCCCCAGCACGTCCTTGACCGCTCCCGAGCCGTCCTCGCCGACGAGTGCGGCCAGCACCAGGGTGCGGCGCCGTTCCCGGTCCTCGACCGGGATGCCGTGCACTTCGGCGACGGCCAGTACGAAGGCGGCGGTCGCCTCCAGGAACAGCACGGTCTCGCCGGCGACGGCGGACAGCGCCGCGACGGTGCCGATACCCGGGAACGCGGCGGCCGACCCGACGGCCGCGCCACTGGCCATCACCGCGGCCAGATAGTGCTTCTCCAGTCGCGCGATGATCTCCGCCGGAGTGTCACCGGGGTTGGCGCGCCGCAGTCGGCCGACGTAGGCCTTCACGGCGGGGGCCTGCAGCCGCGCGCTGGACTCCAGGATGTGCGACAGCACCTTGGCAGATGCGCCCGAGTCCTCGGGCCGGGCCGGAAGGTTCTCCGGCGTCGTCTGCTTGCGGCGAAGCCTCATATCGGCCTTTCTTCTCAGCTCCCGCTGCCGCGGGGCGTCACGCCAGGTTAACGAACGGGCTTGCCGGCGAGTGCCCGGTCGGCTCAGTGGGACGCCGCCGCCCGATCGGGACCGGTCCGCGCACGCTGGGCGTCGGTGACCGCGATCGCGGTCATGTTGACGATCCCGCGGGCGGTGACCGAGGGGGTCAGGATGTGGGCGGGCTTGGCGGCGCCCAGCAGGATCGGGCCGACCGGCAACGCATCGGCGAGCACCTTGACCATCTGGGAAGCGATGTTAGCCGAGGCCAGGTCGGGGAATATCAGCACATTCGCCGCGCCCTTGAGCCGGGATTCGGGAAGCACCCGGTCTCGGATGGTCTGCGACAGCGCGGTGTCGGCCTGCATTTCGCCGTCAACCTGCAGGTCCGGATCGGCGTCGCGGATCAGGCCCAGCGCCTCGCGCATTTTCAGCGCGGCCGGGGACTCGGCGCTGCCGAAGTCGGAGTCGGCGAGCAGGGCCACCCGCGGTCCCTTGCCGAACCGGCGGACGTACTCGGCGCATCGGAGCGTCATCTCGGCGATCTCGGCGGCGCTGGGATCTCGGGACACGTGGGTGTCGGCCAGGAAGTAGTAGCCGCGCGAGGTGACCAGCAGGCTCAACGCCGAGAAGTCCAGCGCGTCGGGGGCCAGGCCGATGATGTCGCGGATGATCTTCAGTCGGGAGGGGAAAGGGCCCTCGAACCCGCACAGCATGGCGTCGGCGTCGCCGCGCAACACGGCGATGGCCGCGATCGCCGTGGTGGACGTGCGCACGAGGTTGCGGGCGGCGTCGGGGGTGATGCCCTTGCGCCCGGCGACCTCCTGCAGGGTGGCGACGTAATCCCGGTAGCGGTGGTCATCGAGAGGATTGACCAACTCGAAGTCCTGTCCGGGCCGAATCTGCATGCCCAAGCGGGTGATTCGCCTCTCGATCACGCCGGGCCGGCCGATCAGGATCGGGACCGCCGTCTCCTCCTCGAGGATCGCCGACGTCGCACGCAAGACCCGCTCGTCCTCGCCGTCGGCGAAGATCACCCGCTTCGGATCTGATCTGGCGTCAGCGAAGACCGGTTTCATGATGAACCCGGACCGGAAGACGAAGCCGTTGAGCTTTTCCTCGTAGGCATCCCAGTCGCTGATGGGGTTCCTCGCCACACCGGTGTCCATGGCTGCTCTGGCGACGGCCGGGGCGATGCGCAGGATCAACCGGGGATCGAACGGGGCGGGGATCAACGACGTCGGCCCGAACAGCGGCGCCCGCCCGCCGTACGCGGAAGCGACGATGTCCGAGGGCATTTCGCGGGCCAGTTCGGCGATGGCTTCCACGGCAGCCAACTTCATCGGTTCGTTGATCTCGGTGGCGTGGACGTCGAGCGCACCGCGGAAGATGTACGGGAAGCACAGCACGTTGTTGACCTGGTTGGGGTAGTCCGAGCGGCCGGTGCAGATCATCGCGTCGGGCCGCGCGGCCAGGGCGTCGGGTGGCGAGATCTCCGGGTTCGGGTTGGCCAGCGCCAGGATGAGCGGTTTGTCGGCCATCCGCCCGGCCATCTCCCCGGTTAGCACACCGCCGACGGACAACCCGAGGAAGACGTCGGCGCCGCCGATGACCTCGGCGAGGGTGCGGGCCTCGGTGTCCTGGGCGTAGACCGCCTTCCACCGGTCCATCTGGGTCGGGCGCCCGGTGTAGACCACCCCGTCGATGTCACTGACCCAGATATTGGACCGCTGGGCGCCCAGGCTGCACAGCAGGTTCAGGCAGGCCAATGCGGCCGCACCGGCCCCGGAGGCCACGATCTTGACCTCGGCGATGTTCTTGCCGGCCAGTTCCAGTCCGTTGCGCACCGCGGCTCCGACGATGATCGCGGTGCCGTGCTGATCGTCGTGGAAGACCGGGATGTGCATGCGCTCCCGCAGTTGGGCCTCGATCTCGAAGCAGTCCGGTCCCTTGATGTCCTCCAGGTTGATCCCGCCGAACGTCGGCTCCAGCGCGGCCACCGCATCGACGAATCGGCCGATGTCCTTCTGGTCGACCTCGATATCGAAGACGTCGATGCCGGCGAACTTCTTGAACAGCACCGCCTTGCCCTCCATCACCGGCTTGGCGGCCAGCGGACCGATGTCACCCAGACCCAGCACCGCGGTGCCGTTGGTGATGACCCCGACCAGGTTCTGGCGTGCGGTCACCGTGGCCGCCTCCGCGGGGTTCTCCACAATGACCTCGCAGGCCGCCGCCACCCCGGGCGAGTAGGCCAGGGCCAGGTCGCGCTGGTTGCCGAGCGGTTTGGTCGCCTGGATCTCCAACTTTCCCGGGGTTGGTTGGCGGTGGTAGATCAGCGCGCCGGAACGCAGTTCGTCGGACATCTTCGATGTGGCCACCGATCACTCCCTCGGGTCGTTACAACAGCGGCAACGTCTGCGCCGCCGCCCGGGCCGTCCAAGCTGTCCAGCCCGTCCAGCCCGTCTAGCCCGTCATTGTGTTCGTCAACCACGCCCGTCGGTCGGTCAACGCCGGAATTGAGGCGCGGCGGCAGTATTCCGGCAGGCGACCGGCAGGGCTCCCACCCGGCCAGCGGTGGAACCGAATGTGCTGGCAGCATCTGTATCCATGGCCGCGACCGAGTCCCGGATCGCGGGCAGCCCGTGGAAGACGTTGTGGGTCATGCTGGTCGGATTCTTCATGATCCTGGTCGATTCGACGATCGTCGCGGTGGCCAATCCCAGCATCATGGCGGCGCTGAACATCACCGACTACGACGCCATCATCTGGGTCACCAGCGCCTACCTCCTGGGTTATGCGGTGCCGCTGCTGCTGGCCGGCCGGCTTGGCGACCGGTTCGGCCCGAAAAACCTCTACCTGGCGGGTCTGGCGGTGTTCACCGTGGCCTCGCTGTGGTGCGGGCTGTCCGGGTCCATCGGCGTGCTCATCGCGGCCCGGGTGGTGCAGGGCGTCGGGGCGGCGCTGCTCACCCCGCAGACGCTGACGGCCATCACTCGGATCTTCCCGCCCGAAGGTCGGGGTGTCGCGCTGAGCATGTGGGGTGCCACCGCGGGTTTGGCGACGCTGGCCGGTCCGCTGGCCGGCGGTGTTCTCGTCGACCGCCTCGGCTGGTCGTGGATCTTCTTCGTCAACGTGCCGATCGGACTCATCGGCCTGATCCTGGCCGCCTGGCTGGTCCCGGCGCTGGAAAAGCACCCGCAACGATTCGACATCCCCGGCGTGCTGCTCTCGGGCCTCGGGCTGTTCCTCATCGTCTTCGGGTTGCAGGAGGGCCAGACCCACGATTGGCGGCCGTCGATCTGGGCGGTGATCTTCGCAGGCGTCGCGGTGATGACGGTGTTCGTCTACTGGCAGTCGATCAACCGCCGCGATCCGTTGATCCCGCTGGCGATCTTCGGTGATCGCGACTTCAGCCTGGCCACTATCGGGATCGCAGTGATGGGGTTCGTCTCGACGGCCATGATGCTGCCGCTGATGTTCTACGCGCAGTCGGTATGCGGCCTGACCCCGACCCGGGCGGCGCTGCTGACCGCGCCGATGGCGGTGGCCAGCGGTGTGCTGGCGCCGTTCGTCGGCCGGATGGTGGACAGCCGACACCCGCGGCCGATCATCGGATTCGGCTTCGCCGTCCTCACCGCTGCGCTGTGGTGGCTGTCGGTGGAGATGACGCCGAGCACCCCGATCTGGCGGCTGGCTGTTCCGCTGGCGGTGGTGGGGGTGGCCATGGCCTTCATCTGGGCACCCCTGAGCGCCACCGCCACCCGCAATCTGCCCGCCCGGTTAGCCGGCGCCGGGTCGGGGGTCTACAACACCACCCGGCAGGTGGGCGCGGTACTGGGCAGCGCCAGCATGGCCGCGCTGATGTCCGCGCGGGTAAGCGCCGAAATACCCCGCGCGGATCCGGCGACACATTCCGATGTGATGCACATCCCCCCGGCGCTGCACGACCCATTCGCTCTCGCGATGTCCCAGTCGATGGTGCTACCGGTGTTGGCGACGCTGTTCGGCCTACTCGCCGCGATGTTCCTGATCGGACCGCAGTTCGGCCCTGGTCGACCTCAGTCGAAGAGCACCGCCGGGTTGAGGTAACCGGTGGGGTCGAAGGCGGCCTTGATGGTGCGCATCGCGGCGATGTCCGCGGGCTGCCGGGACATCCCCAGATAGGAGCGCTTGCGGCTGCCGATGCCGTGCTCGGAACTGACGTTGCCGCCGTGGGCGGCGATGAGTTCCAACATCGGGGCGTAGATCCGGGACTCGTCGTCGGCCTCGCAGCGCAACACGTTGAGGTGCAGGTTGCCCTCACCGATGTGGCCGAACAGCACCGCAAGTGTCTGCGGGGCGAGACGCTGCAGCAGAGCCCCCGACTCGGCACCGAATGACGCCAGCGACGAAAGTGGAAGCGAAACATCGAATTTCACTGGCGGACCGAAGAGTCCGACAACTTCGGCCACGATCTCGCGGGCCTGCCAGAGTCGTTGCTGATCGGCGGGGCCGACACCGACAGCAGGCGGCCCGCACAGCGGCGCGCCCTTGAGAACCCCCGCCAACTGGTCGACGGGGTCGCTGTCCGCGGCCAGTTCGGCCAACAGCAGCCAGTCCCCGGGTGCTGGGGCGGTTGAGCCCAGATGCTCGGCCGCCAAAGTCATAGCGCGGCCATCGACGAGTTCCAGCGCGGCGATCGTCTCCAGGTCACGCAGTTCCCGACCGACGTCGATCAGTGCCTCCAGGTCGGCGAATCCGCAGATCGCGGTGACCCGGTGGGTGGGCACCGGGTGCAGCCTCAGGTCGACCGCGGTGATCACCCCGAGGGTGCCCTCGGCACCGACGAACAGCGACGCCAGGTCGTAGCCGGTGTTGTCGGAACGGATTCGAGAGTGCCGGTGCAGCACCGTTCCGTCGGGCAGGGCGACGTCCAGGCCCATGACCTGGTCGCGCATCGGCCCGTACCGCACCGTGCGCAGTCCGCCGGCGTTGGTGGCGGCCATCCCGCCCACGGTGGCCGAGTCGCGGGCGGTCAGGTCGACCCCGAACAGCAGGCCGGTCGCAGCGGCGACCCGTTGCACCTGACTCAGCGTCACCCCGGCCCCGGCCCGGACCCGGCGCTCGACGGTGTCCACCGGCCCGAGGTCGGTCAGCCGTTCGGTGGACAGTAGGACGTCGTCGTGTTCGGGAACCGTGCCGGCGACCAGTGAGGTGCGCCCACCCTGGACGGTGACGCAGCGGCCCGCGGCGCGGCAGGCGGCCAGCACCGCGGCAACCTCGCCGGTGTCGGCGGGGCGGACCAGGACGGTCGCCGTGCCCCGGTAGCGGCCGGTCCAGTCCACGCAGCGGGAGGCCAGCACATCGGGGTCGGTGCTGAGGTGATTGGCGCCGACTATCACCCGCAGCGTGTCGGTCAGCGCCGTCATGAAGCCGGGTCCACCACGATCAGCGGGTGTTCCCGATCAGTTCCACACCCTTGCCGTTCCATCGGAATCTGACCACACTCTGCAGTCCCATCCCGCCGGCGAAGGTCAGGGCCACGGTGTCGCCCGTGCTCTGGGTGGGGTCAATGCCGTTGAACCCGTAAGTATCCGGGACGCCGGTGGGAATGTACTTGCCGAGGTGGAACATCACCGCCCGGGTGTTGGGGTTGGCGGCGTTGGTGTTGGCCCTGACGATCACCGCCGACAACGGGGCGCATTCGTTGTAGTTGCCGGCGAGCGGTTCGGGATTCCAGCCCTGACCGCTGCGCGGGTCGCGGGGTAGTTCGGCCACCGCCCGGCCGATCGCCGGAGCCGCCAGGTTGACCGCGCAGGGGTCGGGCGCCGGCGGGCCGGGCTGCGGCGCGGCTGCCGAACTGGCCGGGCTGGACGGGGCGCCTGGCCCGGCGGTCGGCGTGGCCGGCATCGGCGTCTTTGACACCGTGGAGTCCCCCGAACCGCAACCCGCCAGCGCCACGGCGAGGGCCACGGCGAGGCCCGCCGTCGCGCCGGTAAGCCGTGTGTTCACATCCCGGCACGGTACCGCCACCGCCCACGCCGAAGCGGGCGCCACGCGCGCAGGCACTAGACTTGCGGCGCAATGACGAACCCCGCCGCACCGCCGAATACCTTTGCCGAACTGCAGATTCATCCCGCGGTGCTGCAGGCGGTCACCGAAGTGGGCTACGAGTCGCCATCGGCGATCCAGGCGGCGACCATCCCGGCGCTGCTGGCCGGCTCCGACGTCGTGGGTCTGGCCCAGACCGGGACCGGCAAGACGGCTGCCTTCGCCATCCCGGTGCTGTCGCGCATCGACACGGCCAGCAACCGGACGCAGGCGTTGGTGCTTGCACCCACCAGGGAGTTGGCGCTGCAGGTCGCCGAGGCCTTCAGCCGGTACGCAGCGCATCTGCCCAAGGTCGCGGTGCTGCCGATCTATGGCGGGCAGTCCTACGCGGTGCAGCTGGCCGGACTGCGGCGCGGTGCCCAGGTGGTCGTCGGCACCCCCGGCCGGATCATCGACCACCTGGAGCGCGGGACGCTGGACCTCTCGCATCTGGACTATCTGGTGCTCGACGAAGCCGACGAGATGCTGCAGATGGGTTTCGCCGAGGATGTCGAGCGCATCCTCGCCGACACCCCCGAGTACAAGCAGGTGGCGCTGTTCTCGGCGACCATGCCGCCGGCGATCCGCAAGATCACCAAGAAGTACCTGCACGACCCGGTCGAAGTCACCGTCGAAGCCAAGACCGCCACCGCCGAGAACATCGAACAGCGCTATGTGCAGGTTGCCGGGCCGCGCAAGATGGAAGCCCTGACCAGGATTCTCGAGGTGGAACCGTTCGAGGCGATGATCGTGTTCGTCCGGACCAAGCAGGCCACCGAGGAAGTCGCCGAAAAGCTCCGCGCGCGTGGGTTTTCCGCAGCGGCCATCAACGGCGACGTTCCGCAAGCCGTTCGGGAGCGAACCATCGCCGCGCTCAAGGACGGCAGTATCGACATCCTGGTCGCCACCGACGTGGCCGCCCGCGGCCTCGACGTCGAACGCATCTCCCATGTGCTCAACTACGACATTCCGCACGACCCGGAGTCCTATGTGCACCGGATCGGGCGCACCGGCCGGGCCGGCCGGTCGGGCACCGCTCTGTTGTTCGTCTCGCCGAGGGAACGGCACCTGCTGAAGTCCATCGAGAAGGTGACCCGCCAGCCGGTCACCGAAGTGCAACTTCCCTCGGTCGAAGACGTCAACGCCCAACGGGTGGCGAAATTCCGCGACTCCATCACCGACGCCCTGGCCGGCCCGGGCTTTGAGACCTTCCGCCGGCTCGTCGAAGCCTATGAACGCGACAATGACGTGCCGATGGCCGATATCGCCGCCGCGCTTGCGGTGTTGAGCCGCAACGGTGCGGAATTCCTGATGACCGAGCCGCCGCCGGAGAAAAGACCCGAGCGCCCCGAGCGCGAGCGTGCCCCGCGCAAGGTGCGCGACGACCTGGCCACCTACCGCATCGCGGTCGGCAAGAAGCACAAGGTCGGACCCGGCTCCATTGTCGGTGCGATCGCCAACGAGGGCGGGCTGCACCGAAGCGACTTCGGGCACATCACCATCAAGAGTGACTTCTCCCTGGTCGAATTGCCGGCCAGGCTGCCCAGGGAAGCATGGAAAAAGCTTGAGAGCACTCGAATCTCGGGGGTTCCGATCGAGCTCAAACCCGACCGCGCGCGGGCCCCGGGCCCCCGGGCGTCGACTGGGAAGCCGCACCGCCCTAAGAAATGACCGCGACCAGCGAACTTGATCAGGGCGGACTGGAAGCCGTCTCGCGAGTCGACCGGGTGCCCTCCCTCACCGGCATTCGCGCTGTGGCCGCCCTGCTGGTCGTCGCCACCCACGCTGCCTACACCACCGGCAAGTACACCCACGGTTTCGCGGGACTTGGCTATGCGCGCCTGGAGATCGGTGTGCCGATCTTCTTCGTGCTGTCCGGGTATCTGCTGTTCAGTCCCTGGGTGGGGGCGGCGGCCACCGGATCGGCGGCACCCTCGGTGCGGCACTACGCCGGCAACCGGGTGCGCCGCATCATGCCCGCCTACGTGA
>VERS01000624.1 GCA_018882545.1 Mycobacterium sp. | reverse complement strand
GGCGGCGATCGAGACCACCGCGATCGAGGCCTCCATCGAATCCGCCGACGTGGAACCTGCGGCCGCAAGCTACGTCACAGAGCCGGAAGTCCAGGCGGTGATCAGGGACGAGCACGTACCGGCCGACCTGATCATCACCCAGAGCCATGCCGAGGCCGACGCCTCGATGGTGATCGTGGACCACGGTGGAGCCGAGGTCGACACCGGACTGCGGATCATCGCCGCCGGCGAGGACGACGGACCCGCACGCAGCTAGCGCGGCGGCGGCAGGCGCAGCACCAGCCGCGCCCCGCCCAGTGGGCTGTCCTCCAACGCGGCGGTGCCACCGTGGATCTCGGCCTGCTGAGCCACCAGCGCCAGACCCAGGCCGGAGCCGGAGCGCGAGGCCGTCGACCCGCGCGTGAACCGCCCGAAGACCGGCTTCCGTTCGCTTTCGGGCACCCCGGTTCCGTTGTCGTCCACCGCGATCTGCACGCCGTCGCGGGAGGTGACCGCCGAGAGTTGGACCTTGGTGGCACCGCCGTGCTTGACGGCGTTGGCGATCGCGTTGTCCACGGCCAGCCGCAACCCGGCCGGCAGGCCGATGATGATGCATGTCGGCGACGGGGTCAGGGTCACTTCAAGTTCGGGGTAGACCCGCATCGCATCGTGGGCGGCCCGGTCCAGCAATTCGGTGATGTCGACCGGAACCTGGTCGGCCGCGGTGGACAATTCGCCCTGCGCCAGCCGCTCCAGTGCACCCAGGGTTGCCTCGATCCGGCTCTGTGTGCGGATCACGTCGCCGATGACCTCCTCACGCTGCTCGGCGGGCAGGTCCAGGGTGGACAGCACCTCCAGGTTGGTCCGCATCGCGGTCAGCGGGGTGCGCAATTCATGCGCCGACACCGCCGCGAAGTCCCGCGCCGCGGCCAGCGCGGCCTTGGTGCGGTCCTGCTCGGTCCAGATCCGCCCCAGCAGGCCCTTGAGCGCCTCGCCGATCTCAACGGCCTCGGTGGCGCCGCTGACATCGACATCCGGTGCCACGTCCCCGGCGTCGATGGCCCGGGTCTGCTGGGCCAGCCGACGCAGCGGGCGCACCGCGAAGGCAGCCAGCAGCCAGCCCAGCACCGCCGCCGCCCCGATGGCGAAGCCACAGATGATCAGCACCCGCCGATGCAGATTGTTGGTGTCGGCGATGGTGTCGTCATAGGTGGCGCCCACCTGCAGTGTGGTGGGCGGCTCGGGGTAGGGGATGACGACGGTGCGCACCCGGTAGCGAATACCGTCGACCTCGGTGGTCGCGTAGTCCGAATCGACCTCGGGCAGCACCACCGCGGAGTTCGAGCGCACCTCGCTACCGCGGTGCACCGTGATCACCACGTCCCGGACGTTGGGCGACGGCGGGATCTGCTCCAGGCCGCGGGGCACGAACGGCACCGCGAAACCGGCCGCTTCGTCCAGGCGTCGGTCCAGCCGTTCCAGCCGGTCGTTGGTGATGCCGATCCAGACGATGGTGCCGACGATGGTGACCACGATCGCCGCGCCGATCGCGGTGGCGAAGGCCACCCTGGTTCGCAGGGACGGGGTGCGGCGAAGGATCCTCGCCAACATCAGCGGGCCGGGCTCGCCGCGGTGTTCACTGTGTCCGCAGGACGAAGCCGACCCCGCGCACGGTGTGTAGCAGCCGCGGCGCGCCCCCGGCCTCCAGTTTGCGGCGCAGGTAGCCGATGAAGACGTCCACGACGTTGGTGTCGGCGGCGAAGTCGTAGCCCCACACCAGTTCCAGCAGTTGGGCGCGGCTGAGCACTGCGGTCTTGTGCTCGGCGAGCACCGCCAGCAGGTCGAACTCCCGCTTGGTCAGGTCCACGTCGACGCCGTTGACCCGGGCCCGCCGGCCCGGAATGTCGACCTCCAGCGGGCCCACACAGATGGTCTCCGAGGAGAAGGTGGCCACCGCGCCCCGCCGCCGCAGCAAGGCCTTGACCCGGGCCACCAGTTCGGCCAGGACGAACGGCTTGACCAGGTAGTCGTCGGCGCCGGCCTCCAGACCGGCCACCCGATCGTCGACCGAACTGCGTGCCGAGAGGACACAGACCGGAACATCGTTGTCCATGGCGCGCAGTGCGGTCACCACGCTCACCCCGTCGAGCACCGGCATGTTGATGTCCAGCACGATCGCATCCGGTCGGGTCTCGGT
>VERS01000623.1 GCA_018882545.1 Mycobacterium sp. | reverse complement strand
GGGGCCGCAGGGGGGGGGCGGATAGCCCGGCGGGGGATAAGGCCCGGGTGCGGGGCCGGCGGGGGGGAACCCCGATGCTGACGGGCCGGGGCCGGCCCAGGTCGGCTGGGGCGGTGTCTCGTAGGCGGGGTACACCGGCGTCCCGTACGCCGGATCGACCGGCGTCTCGTAGTACGCCGGGTAGACCGGCGTCTCATACGCCGGGTACATCGGTGCCGAGGTCGGCGCCCCGATCGGAACGTCGGAGCCGCCGTAGGCCGGTGCCGCCTCGACGAGTGGCGCTTCGGGCCCACCAATCCCGACCCCGTCCGGCGGCCTGTCCCCCGGTTCACCGGTGGCGGCTGTCATGAGATCAACCTAGCGTATGTACATTGCTGCACCAGGACAGCACCAGGCCACCCCTGATCGGAGTTAGGAACACCAATGACCAGTCCGTTTCCCCCTTCGCAGAACCCGGGCGGGGTCCCCGGCGGCGCCGTGGGATCCGCCCGCCGCGGCCCCTTGAACCTGCCGACGCCGCCGAAAGGCTGGCCGGTGGGCTCCTATCCCACCTATGCAGAGGCCCAGAAGGCCGTCGACTACCTCTCCGACAATCAGTTCCCGGTCCAGCAGGTGACCATCGTCGGCGTGGACCTGATGCAGGTCGAGCGGGTCATCGGGCGCCTCAGCTGGGGCAAGGTGCTGCTCGGTGGGGTGTTGACCGGCGCCTGGCTGGGTGTGTTCATCGGTCTGCTGCTGGGTCTGCTGACCGGTAACCTCGCCCAGGCCCTCGTCGCCGCCGTCCCGGCGGGCGTGATGTTCGGTCTGATCACCTCCGCGGTGCCGTACGCGATGACCAAGGGCACCAGGGACTTCAGCTCCACCATGCAACTGGTCGCCGGTCGCTATGACGTGCTGTGCGATCCGCAGAGCGCCGAACAAGCCCGGGACATGCTCTCTCGCCTGACCATCTGAGGCCGACGAGGTCCGGGGCGCGGCTAAAGTAGCCCGGTGCCACAGCAGGAAAGGGCGGAAGCCGTGACGAGCAGACGTGCCCGGCGCGCGACGGCGGTTGCCGCGATGGCCCTGGCCGCTGCGGTCCCGGCGTGCGGATCCGCCGTGGACAGCCGGACCGTCAGTCTCTACACCCCGGCCAGTGAGACGGCGACCTTCACCGCCGTCGCCAAAAGATGCAACGAGCAGTTCGGCGGACGGTTCCGCATCCAGCAGTTCAGCCTGCCCAAGGGTGCCGATGACCAGCGGTTGCAACTGGCCCGGCGGCTGACCGGCAACGACCGGACGCTGGACATCATGGCGCTGGACGTGGTGTGGACCGCGGAGTTCGCCGAGGCGGGCTGGGCGTTGCCGCTGTCGGCCGACCCGGCCGGGCTGGCCGAGGCCGACGCCGCCGCCGACACTTTGGCCGGCCCGCTGGAGACCGCCAAGTGGCAGGGCAGGCTGTTCGCCGCGCCGGTCACGACCAACACCCAGATGCTCTGGTACCGGCCCGATTTGGTGTCCCCGCCGCCGCCGACCTGGGATCAGATGATCAGCGAGGCGACCCGTCTGCACGCCGAGGGTAAGCCCAGTTGGATCGCGGTGCAGGCCAAGCAGTATGAGGGCCTGGTGGTGTGGTTCAACACGCTGCTGGAGAGCGCGGGCGGGCGGGTGCTCTCCGAGGACGGCAAGACCGTCACTCTGGTCGACACCCCCGAACACCGGGCGGCCACGGTCAAGGCGCTCTCGATCATCAAATCGGTGGCGAGTGCGCCGGGCGCGGACCCGTCGGTGACCCAGACCGACGAGGGCACCGCCCGGCTCGCCCTGGAGCAGGGCAATGCCGCCCTGGAGGTCAACTGGCCGTTCGTGTTCGCCTCCATGCTGGAGAACGCCGTCAAAGGCGGGGTGTCGTTCCTGCCGCTCAACGAGAAACCCGAACTGGCCGGTGCGATCAATGAGGCCGGAACGTTCTCGCCGACCGACGAGCAGTTCCAGGTCGCCTTCGACGCCAGCAAGGAGGTGTTCGCCTTCGCGCCCTACCCCGGGGTGATCCCGGATCAGCCGGCCCGGGTCACCCTGGGTGGGCTGAACCTCGCGGTGGCCGCCACGACCCGCAAGCCCGCCGAGGCCTTCGAGGCGCTGCGCTGCATCCGCAGCGAGTCCAATCAGCGCTACACCTCGATCGAGGGTGGGCTGCCCGC
>VERS01000622.1 GCA_018882545.1 Mycobacterium sp. | reverse complement strand
GCCAGTACCTGCTCGGTCGTTGCACCCGCCGGCGGCGGCGGGGAGACGCGTGAAACGACCTCGGCGGCAACGCGATAACCCAGATCGGTGCGGACCGTCGGCGTCAACTCCGATGCCCGGGCCAGGAACTGCCGCGCCATCTCAGCCTGCTGGGGGCCCAGCCCGGACAGCTCCAAGGACTGGGCCCACCCGGCCAGGGCCGGCGGCATGGCCGGCGGCCCCGGGGATTTGGGGCCGCGCTCGCTGATGACGACCGTCCCGGCGAAGATGTCGCCGATGCGCTTGCCCCTGGCCGACAACAGACTGCAGATCACCGCCGGGCTGCCCAGCAGCAGCCAGATCTCCACCACGCCGGCCAGTGCGCGAAAGAGCGCCTGGCGGAACCGTTCCGGTCCGCCGTCGTCGGCCACCACCCGCAGGCCCATCACCATCTTGCCCAGCGAGCGTCCACGGGTGGTCATCTCCATGGCGACCGGGTAGCCCACCAGCAGTGCCACCGTGAAGATCACCATGACGGCCGAGGCGAACGCATCGTCGAACCGTTGCACCGCCGAACCCCACAGCAGCAGGGCCAGGATGTAGCCCGCCCCGACCACGATCAGGTCGACCAGGGCGGCAAGGGCCCGGACCGGCAGTTGGGCGATCTGGACGTCGAGGACGACGGCATCGCCGGTCACCACGGATCCCGGCGTCGTTGACATGGGGTTCAACGCTACCGCCGATCAACGGGCCGGCACACGGCCCGACCCGGCGGACGCCCGCCGCGACATTTCCCAGACAGCGGTCGGTTTCAGGCAAAATCACGAAACTGGTTGCAGCCGTTATATCCCTTACCTAGGGTATGCCAAACCGAGTTCGAGACGACTGGCCGTGAGGGGGTTGACACCATGGGAACACCGTCGAACCCGCTCTGTGCAACCCCGCGGTGCCTGATCGTCGACGAACCAGGGCAGACGGGCGGATGACCACCTCGAAAGTCGGCGGCGGCGGCGACGGAATCCGGGAGATCGACAACTGGGTCACCGGCTACGTCGAACGGCATCCGCGGGCAGCCATCAACACCCTGGGCAACCAGGCCATCATGGCCGTTCGGGTCATCCAGACACTGTTCGTGGACCTGTTCACGGGCAAGTTCCAGTGGCAGGAGTTCATCCGGCAGGCCGCCTTCATGGCCGGCACGTCGGTGCTGCCCACCATCTTCGTGGCCCTGCCGATCGGGGTGACGCTGTCGGTCCAGTTCGCGCTGCTCGCCGGTCAGGTCGGCGCCACCTCGATGTCGGGTGCGGCCAGTGGGCTGGCGGTGATCCGGCAGGCCGCCTCGCTGGTCGCCGCGATCATCATGGCCGCCGCCGTCGGTTCGGCGATCACCGCCGACCTCGGAGCCCGCAAGATCCGCGACGAGATCGACGCGCTGGAGGTGCTGGGGATCTCGATCATCCAGCGGCTGGTGGTGCCCCGGTTCGTCGCCGCGATCCTGATCTCGGTCGCGCTGACCGGACTGGTCTGCTTCACCGGCTTCCTGGCCAGCTACCTGTTCAACGTCTACTTCCAGGCCGGCGCACCGGGCAGTTTCGTCGGCACTTTCGCATACTTCACCACGACGGCGGACATGAAGCTGGCGATCGTCAAGGCGGTGGTCTACGGGGCGATCGTGGGCATCGTTGCGTGCGAGAAGGGTCTGTCCACCCGTGGTGGGTCGATCGGCGTGGCGAACTCGGTCAACTCCTCGGTGGTCGAGTCGATCCTGCTGCTGATGATCGTCAACGTCGCCATCAGCCAGCTGTACCTGATCCTGTTCCCGAAGACGGGGTTGTAGCGATGGCCTTGAAGGAGAAACCGACGGTCGCCAAACCGTCGACGCCGCTTCCGCCGGTGCTCCAGCCTTTGAAGAACATCGGGCCCAAGATCACCAGCCCGATCATGCAACTCGGGCACATCATCCTGTTCTTCGGACGCGCGCTGGCCGGTATCCCGACGGTGCTGCGCAGCTACCGACAGGAGTACACCCGGCTGCTGTCGGATGTGGCCTGGGGTAACGGCTCACTGGTCGTCGGCGGCGGTACCGCGGGGGTCGCGCTGGTGCTCGGCGTCGTCGTCGGCGTCATGGTCGGAATCGAGGGCTACAACTTCCTGCAGCTGCTGGGCCTCGGTCCGGCGGTCGGCATCATCTCCTCCCTGGTGA
>VERS01000621.1 GCA_018882545.1 Mycobacterium sp. | reverse complement strand
CCCCCGTCCCACCGTCCCCTCGCCGCCACAGCCGCCACCGCAAACTCACAGCAACTCGAGCAGGAACGGCACCTCCTGGGTGGCGTACCAGGCCAGGGCATGATCCTGGGCGTCACCGACGGTCAGCTCGGCGTCCTCGTCACCGAAGTCGGCCTCGTCGATGACCGCGATCGCGGCCCGCACCGCCACCTCGGCGTCGGCGTTGTCGACGTAGACCGCCACCACCTGATCCATCGCCAGCCGGCCGCTGACCCGCACCACCGCGTCGTCGAGGTCCGGGCGCAGGGTGAGTTTGTCCGGGGCGGCGTCGGCGACGACCACGGTCCGCCGCGGCGGCAGCCCGCCGTCGGGGTCCGCCGAGAGCAGCCGCAACGAGGCCAGCGCGGCCTCGCCGAGGGCCACCTCGGCGAGTTCCTCGTCGTCGCCCTCGGCGTAGGCCTCCCGCAGGGCGGGGGTGACGGCGAAGGCGGTCCCGCCGCGTGGCTGAAGGTACCCGTCGGCGACGAATTCCTGCAGCATCGGCAGGGTGGCCGGGATGTAGACCCGCATCAACGCAGCCTAGACGGGCCGGGCCGGGCCGGGCCGGCCGGACGGCTCGCAGGCCGGCTCGCGGGCAGCTCAGCAGGATCAGCTCAGCAAGGCCGGCTCAGCCGGCTCGGCTCAGCCTTCCTTGTCCCCCAGCAGGGTCATGGAGTAGTCGGGCACGAAGTTGCTCAGATCGCGCGGGGGCCGGCGGTAGTTCCCGATCTGCGGGCGTTCGGGGATGACCACCTTCTCCAGTTCCACCTCCTCGTAGGGGATGGTGGAGAGCAGATGGCTGATCATGTTCAGCCGGGCGTGCTTCTTGATGTGCGACTCCACCTCGAACCACGGGCTGACCGGGGTGTCGGTGTGGATCATCATGTCGTCCTTGGCCCGCGAGTAGTCCTCCCAGCGGTAGATGGACTCCATGTCCATCGGGCTGAGCTTCCAGCGCCGCAGCGGATCGTTGAGCCGGGATTTGAACCGGCGCAACTGCTCGTCCTCGGATACCGAGAACCAGTACTTGCGCAACATGATTCCGTCGTCGATGAGCATCTGCTCGAACAGCGGGCACTGCCGCAGGAACAGGGTTTCCTCCTGGGGGGTACAGAAGCCCATCACCCGCTCCACGCCGGCCCGGTTGTACCAGGACCGGTCGAACAGCACGATCTCGCCCTTGGTGGGCAGATGGCTGATGTAGCGCTGGAAATACCACTCGCCCTTCTCCCGGTCGCTGGGGGCCGGCAGCGCGGCGATCCGCGCGGTGCGGGGGCTGAGGTACTCGGTGATCCGCTTGATGGTGCCGCCCTTGCCGGCGGCGTCGCGGCCCTCGAAGAGGATCACGATCCGCGCCCCGGTGGCGCGCACCCACTCCTGGACCTTCACCAGTTCGGTCTGCAGTCGGAAGAGTTCAGCCTCGTAGACCTCATTGGAGACTTTGGCGACGGAGCTCTTGGCTTTTTTGCCGGACTTCTTGGACTTCCCGGATTTTTCGTCCCGGTCGGACTTGTCTTTGCCCATCGGCGAATCGTACGACGGCGGGGCTATTGCGCGGACTCGATTAGCTCAGTCAACGCCTCGGCCAGCAACTCGGGAAAGACCTCGACGTCGCTCATCGCATCGCGGTCGGCGTTGATGCCGAAGAAGACCGTCCCGTTGTAGGACGTCACCCCGATGGCCAGCACCTGATCGTGCAGCAGCGGCGGCACCGCGTAGGTCTCCAGCACCTTGGCGCCGGCGACGTACATCTGCGATTGCGGACCGGGCACGTTGGTGATCAGCAGGTTGAACTGACGCGGCGGATACTGGGTCGCCACCCGGGTGCCCATGGCGTGCAGTGTCGGCGGCGGGAATCCGGACAGCGTGACGATGGTGCGCGCGTCGACCAGGCTGGCCGCCGCCGAGTGCGATTCGGTGGCATGCGCGATCTGGGACAGCCGCACCACCGGGTTGCCTTCGCCCACCGGAAGGTCCACCAGGAACGGGGCCACCTCGCTGATCGCCTGGCCCGGTCCGGTCGGTTCCATCTCGGCTTCCGGGTAGACCGACGTGGGCGCCATGGCCCGGATCTTCAGCGTCGCCGGCCCCGGCTCGCCACGCGAGAGCAGCCAGTTGCGCAACGCCCCGGCGATCACCGACAGCACGACGTCGTTGACGTCGCAG
>VERS01000037.1 GCA_018882545.1 Mycobacterium sp. | reverse complement strand
CCATGATCCCGTGGCGGGACGGGCTGGTGGTGGGGCTGAACAACGGCTCGGTGTTCTACTGGAGCCCGTCGAACAACCCGGTGCAGTCCACCGGCTCCTACCTCAACAGCAACAGTTCCAACGCGCTGGCCTACCCGGGATCGACCATCGCAACGCAGGGCGACCAGAGTAAAGGCTGGTCAGAGTTGCAGGGCACTGGGTGGAACAACGCGGTGACGGCCATGCTCCCACTCGGTGACGGCTTCGCGGCCGGCCTGACTGCCACCAGCAGCTCCCAGAACGGCACGGTCGAGTACTTCACCGGGTTCGGTCCTGCGTCGACGACCCAGGCCTTCGGCTACGGGCCGGGACCCGACGGGCCCGTCGTTCTAACGGCAACCAACGCCTGGACCGAGATCGCCGGGTCGGGTGACCTGACCGGCAACAGCCCCAACGGGTCGATTCAGCAGTTGATCCCGCTGACGGTGTACACCGCGGATCCCTCCGGGTCGGGGACGGTCGTGCAGGCCCAGTCGTTGATCGCCGGGCTGACCAACAACGGCATCTACGCGTGGACCGGGTCCACGCAGAACACCACCCCGTCGGATGTGCCCAACACCTCTTCGGCGTGGCAGATGGTGCAGGCCTCCGATGCCGGGTCCAAGCCGGTGCTGACCGGCACCCAGTTGGGCAACGCTTGGAGCTTCGTCAACGGCGCTGGCCAGGGCAACAATCCGGCTCCGCCTGCACCCCCGTCGACCTTCGGTGACAACGTGTTCGGCACCCCCGGTCAAGTCGGCGACCCGACCCCGGGCACCGGCGACCCGGTGTTTGGGCTCACCAGCAACCAGGCGTACTGCGCGAACAACAACAGCTGCAGCAGCAGCGGTGACTACTTCACGTTCGCCTTCACCTACCAGCCCGGAAATGGCGGGGTGATCTTCTCCTGGCCGTCGGATGAGTCCTCCGGCATCCAGGCCGACATTAACCTGGAACTCGCCGGCTACGGATACATCTTCGTGCCGAACGGCGTGTGGGATAAATTCCACATCGACGACTACTCGATGGGTGTGCTGCTGGCCGCCGGTGGAGGTCCGTCGTTGAATTTCACCCTGCCGAGCGTGAACTATTCCCCGCCCGTCGACAACATCCCGATCGAAACCAAGAACGAGCCCATCATGGGAGGGCTCGGTGGGATCGTCACGGTCGCAGCCGGTGTCCAACTGCAGGTTCAAGCCGGCGCGCAGATCACCAACGACGTCCCGATCGAGCTGGCCGGGGCGGAGTTCATCCCCGGAATCCTGCTGACCTGGAACGTCGCGGGCTATCAGAGAAACATGGCCATGACCGCGGCCTTCACCGATTCGTTCACGCTGGCGTCCTGGAGCGAACTGGTCGCCGACGTCTCCGACCCGTCGGCTTCGGCGTCCCTGACCGTCACACCGTCGCTGACCATCAACTGGGGCTACACCATTCCCGACAGTGTGCCGCTGGTCGGTGGGGATGGACTGGTGAATCTGGGGATGGGTTACTCCAATCCGGTGCAGTTGGGCGCGAACGTCCCGAACCTGCTGGATCCGAGCCTGCAGTTGACGCTCACCACGTCCGGGGTCCTCAACTTCAACGCCGCCTTGCTGCCCGGCATTACTTCGCTGCTGTCTTGGAATGACAACATCACGCTCTACAACTACAGCGGCTACATCGCCCAGGTCGCTCTGTAAACCGCTGTGGGCGAGGGCAGTATGGCGCTTGATCTACCCAGGAAGCGACGATAGCTACCGCGGCACAAGTAGCTCATCGAAAGCAGCGAGGAATTTCCCCGGATCCGCCGGGGTGAACGCCGGGGCGGGCCAGGTGCCGTCGACGTCGAGGGTGATCAGTGTCGAGCGCAGCGGCCGGCCCACATCCAGTGGCAGCCAACGCCGCAGATCCGTGGTCCCCCAGATCCGGAACCGTTGCAGCAGCACGCCCAGCGATTCCGCGCGATAGCCCTTGATGGCCTGCAGCGGAATGACCTTGGCCGTGCCCGAGGGAAAGTGATACCTCCGCAGCGTCAGGGCCAGCCGGTCCAGTTGAACCTGCCCGTCGTCGTAGTACTGCCGCGGCGGCTGCGTCATGCCTTCGAGCAGCGCAACGGATGACCCTTGGCGGTCAGACATTTGCCGGTCTTCAGATCCCACGCCCAGCCGTGCAGGTTGCAGGTAAGCGTGTCACCTTCCACCACACCGAATTTCGAGAGGTCGGCTTTGAGGTGTGGACAGCGGCGCTGCACCTCCCAGCCGTCCAGGGTGACCGTCGAGGTGTCGTCGTGCGCCTCGGCGAACCAGCCGTCGGCATAGGCGATCCGTTCGTCGGTGAGGCACTTGAAGAACGTGTAGAGGTACTCGTTATAGCCCCCGACCCGCCACGCCTTGAACCGCGTGGACAGGAAGATGGTGTTGACCCAGTCCGGTTCCTCGTCGCGCAACACAGTCCGGACCAACTCCGGGGCGATCTCGAAGCCGTATCGAAATTTCTCGTCCGGAATCGGTTCGCGCACTGTGCGTTTCGGAAAATCCAGTACGACGGTCTCCGGGCCCATCTTCAACTCCACCGGGTAGCCGATACCGTCGCAGATCTGGTCGCTGGCCAGCATGATCGGCTCGAAGCGCGCCCGCAGCGGCTCCAGCAGCGCCTCGCCGGCGGCCGGCGCCCAGGACGCCTTTTCGGCCGCCAGCACCGGGGCCATCCGCTCGGCGTAGGCGGCGATGTAGTCGGCCTTGCCGCTGGTGAAGATCGCCTCGACCTCGGCGTCGGGCAGCGGGTGCGTCAGCGAGATCAGTTGCGAGCCGGTGAAATCGGCCACCGATCCGGGGATCATGAGCAGCCCGCCGTGATGGCCGTGCTGGTTGAGTTGGTCGAGGAACACCATCTGGTCGGGGAAGATGTTGCCCGGATCGCCGTGGTCGTCATTGAGGAACCGCAGCTCCGGATCCAAAAAGCACGGCGGGCCGGCCGACGGGATCACCCAGGTGGCGCCGATATCGGCGATGTACTGCCGGCAGCGGTCCATACCGCGCTGGCGCTTCTGGGTGGCGAACGCCTCCTTGGCGCGGTCGGGCATGTCGTAGACCATCGGGTACCAGATCGCCCCGGAGTACTGCGGCATGTGCACGTCGATGTGGCCGAACTGGGCGAGTGAGTCCACGCCCAGGGGCCGGGAGTCGTTCATGTTGAACACCGTCGTGGTGCCGTCGCCGACCACCAGACCGGAGTCGCCGATCGGCCCGTCGGCCGGAGCGCGCAGCGAGATGATCATGACGTCGAGATCGCCGTTGGGACCGCTGATGCGGTGCTTGACCGAGTCCTCGGTCTCGAAGAACCGGTGGAAGCCCAGGGCCTCGAGTTCCCGTCTGAGGTCGGGCACCGGGAAGTCCGGCAGCAGCACCGTCGCGTCCTTGTTGACGTGGGCCGTGAGCAGCCTCGGGTCGAAATGGTCCTTGTGCAGGTGCGAGATATAGAGATAGTCGCAGTCGCCCAGCGCCGCCCAGTCCAGTCCGCTGTTGTCGGGGAAGACAAACCAGGACGCGAAATAGGCCGGGTTGACCCACGGGTCGCACAGAATGCTGCCGGCGTCGGTGTCGATCCGGAACCCTGCGTGGCCGATGCTGGTGACCTGCATTAATACCCCTTCCGCCGCAGGATGCGTCAGACGGAAGTTTAGCTGCCGCATCTTCACTAGGCTGGCCGGTGTGGAGTGGCCCTACGAAACGGTGATCGCCGGAGTTCGCACGCTTTGGCGCATTCAGGGTCTGCGCATCACAGTCACCGGGATGGAGCATCTGCCCGCCACCGGGGGTGCGGTGTTGGCTATCAACCACACCGGTTATCTGGACTTCACCTTCGCTGGTCTGCCGTTCTACCGACTCAAGCCGCGCCGCATGATCCGCTACATGGCCAAGCAGGAGGTCTTCGACCACACGATCACCGGGCCCGTGATGCGGGCCCTGCGCCATATCCCGGTCGATCGGAGCAGCGGTGCGGCCTCCTTCGACGCCGCCGTGCAGAAACTGAAGGCCGGGGAACTGGTCGCCGTATACCCCGAGGCCACGATCAGTCGCAGCTTCGAACTCAAGGAGTTCAAGTCCGGTGCGGCCCGGATGGCCATCGACGCGGCCGTGCCGATCATCCCGCACATCGTCTGGGGTGCCCAGCGCATCTGGACCAAGGACCACCCGAAGAACATGTGGCGGCCCAAGGTGCCGATCGCGGTCGCCGTCGGCGCACCGATCCAGCCCACCCTGCCGGCGACGGAGTTGACCGCCCTGCTGCGGGCCCGGATGCAGGACTTACTCGAACAGGTCCAGGACGGCTACGGCCCCTACCCGCCGGGTGAGTTCTGGGTGCCGCACCGCCTCGGCGGTGGAGCGCCGACGCCGGCACAGGCCGCCGAACTGGAAGCCGCCGAACTTGCCGCCCGGGCAGCCAAGCGCCAGCAGCGCCAGCAGCTGGAGGGCGGCTCCGGCTAGATGGACGCCCGGATCGAACCTGTCTACCGCGGCATCGAGATCGCAGCGGCGCTGGCCGCCCGCGCGATCGGTACCAGGCTGACCTACCAGGGCCTGGAGAACATCCCCGCCGTCGGCGGGGCGGTCATCGCGATGAACCACATCAGCTACATCGACTTCCTGCCCGCCGGCCTGGCCACCCGCCAGCGTCGCCGCCGAATCCGCTACATGCTCAAGGCGGAGGCCCTGGAGAACCCGACCGTCGACTGGATCATCCGGCACACCCGCTGCATCCCGGTCGACCGCACGGCCGGGGCGGGTGCCTACGCCGAGGCGCTCCGGCGCCTGCGGGCCGGTGAACTGGTGGGGGTCTTCCCGGAGGCCACCATCAGCCGCAGCTTCGAACTCAAGGAGTTCAAGAGCGGGGCGTCCCGGATGGCGCTCGAGGCCCAGGTGCCGATCATCCCGCTAATCATGTGGGGCGCCCAGCGGATGTGGACCAAGGACCATCCGAAGGACCTGGGGCGCCGGAAGATTCCGCTGACCGTGCGGGCCGGGGAGCCGGTGGCGCCGGCCGGTACGGTGGCCGAACTCGACGCTGCGCTGCGCGCCGCGATGACCGCGCTGCTGCACGCGGTCCAGGATCAGTACCCGCACCCCCCCGGGGCGTTCTGGGTTCCCCGGCGCCTCGACGGCGGCGCGCCGACGCCCGTCGAGGCAGCCCGGCTCGATGAGGCCGAACTGGCCGAGCGCGCCCGCCGTCGCACCGCGGAGTCGGCCTGATGCTGCCGGCGCTGATCGCCAGCGACGTCGACGGCACCCTGCTCGATCCCGACGAGCAGGTGACTCCGAGGACCCGCGACGCGGTGGCCGCCGCCGTCGCCGGCGGTGCCCACTTCGTGTTGGCCACCGGGCGTCCGCCGCGTTGGATACCGCCGGTTGCCGAGGCGCTCGGTTTCGGCCCGATGGCGGTGTGCGCCAACGGGGCGGTGATCTACGACGCCGCCACCGACCGGGTGATCTCGGCCCGCACCCTGCCGGTGGATGTCCTGGCCGAACTTGCCGAGATCACCTCCCGCGTGGTGCCCGGCGCCGGGCTGGCCGTGGAACGCATCGGCCGAAGCGCTCACGACACCGCCACACCGCAGTTCGTCAGCGCACCGGGCTACGAGCACGCCTGGCTCAACCCGGACAACACCGAGGTCTCCCACCAGGACCTGCTCAGCGACCCGGCGGTCAAGCTGCTGGTCCGCAAGCCCGGAATGCCGAGTTCGGACCTTGCCGCGGCGCTGTCCCGGCATGTCGGGATCCTCGGCGACATCACCTACTCGACCAACAACGGGCTGATCGAGATCAGCGCGATCGGGATCAGCAAGGCCTCCGGCCTGGAGGAGGTGGCCCGCCCGCTGGGGATCAGCGCCGAGGACGTCGTGGCCTTCGGCGACATGCCCAACGACATTCCGATGCTCCGATGGGCCGGGCACGGGGTCGCCATGGGTAACGCCCACCCCGAGGCCATCGCTGCGGCCAACGAGGTGACTGCCCCCAACGGCGACGACGGACTGGCCCGGGTCCTGGAACGGTGGTGGCTCTGACCGCCGGGCCCCGGCTTGCGGATACCTCCAGGGGTATATATCGTGAGTCTGGTACATACCCCCGGTGGTATCCAAACCAGCAGCGGTGCGTCATGCTCGCCCCCGGGGGCGCGGACGTTGACCCGGGAAGCCTGTGCCCGGCGCGGCAGATAAGGAGATGTCCCGTGAAGTTCAACCAGTACTACCTGGACTGTCTGTCGCATGCGTCCTACCTGATCGGCGACGAGACCACCGGCCGTGCCGTCGTGGTCGACCCCCAGCGCGACGTCAGCGAGTACCTCAGAGATGCCGAGGAACTCGGGATGACCATCGAGCTCGTCATCGAGACGCACTTCCATGCGGATTTCCTGTCCGGGCACCTCGAACTCGCCGAGGCCACCGGCGCCAAGATCGTCTATTCCTCGGTGGCCAAGCCGGAATACGACCACATGGGCGTCGAGGACGGACAGCGCTACTCGTTGGGTGACGTCCAGTTGGAGTTCCGCCACACGCCCGGGCACACACCGGAGTCGATGAGCATCGTGGTCTACGAGCACGCCGGGGATAGCGAACCGTACGGCGTGCTGACCGGGGACACCCTGTTCATCGGGGACGTCGGCCGCCCCGACCTGCTGGGCTCGATCGGGTTCACCGCGGAGGAGCTCGCCGACGAGCTCTACGAGTCGCTGCACACCAAGCTTCTGCCGCTGCCGGACGCCACCCGGGTGTACCCGGCCCACGGCGCGGGGTCGGCCTGCGGGAAGAACCTGTCCACCGAGTTGTGGTCGACGATCGGAGAGCAACGGAGGACCAACTACGCGCTGCGTGCCTCGGACAAGACCAAGTTCGTGGAGTTGGTGACCGAGGGCCAGCCCCCCGCGCCCGGTTACTTCGTCTACAACGCGGTGCTCAACCGGAAAGGCCGCGGGCTGATGGATGAGACCGCGATGCCCACGCCGATGACCTACGACGAGGTCCGGGCAGCGGTGCGCAACGGCGCGGTCCTCGTGGACGGCCGTGGTCCCGAGGAGTTCGCCCTGGGCCACCTCAAGGGGGCGGTCAACATCGGGCTCGAGGGCCGGTACGCCGAGTTCGCCGGGTCGGTCGTCAAACCGGAGGACGATATCGTGCTGATGACCGACACCGACCGGGAATTGGAGGGCAAGAACCGGCTGGGCCGCATCGGGTTCGACCGGGTGATCGGCTACCTCGAGGATCCGTATGCGGTGATGTTCGAGAATCAGGACGACGTCGAGGTCGCCTCCAGGCTGACGACCACCACCCTCGGTGAGCGCATCGCCGATGTCCCCGAACTCCAGCTGGTCGACGTGCGCAACCCGGGCGAGGCCGCGGCGGGCATGATCGCCGACGCGGTCAACATCCCGGTCGGGCAGCTTCCCGACCGCCTCACAGAATTGGACCCGCGCAAGCCCACCGTGGTGTACTGCGCTGGCGGCTACCGCTCCTCGATGGCGGCCAGCCTGCTGCGCAAGAACGGTTTCGACGACGTGAGCGACCTGCTGGGCGGCTATAACGCATGGGACGAGGCCACCCAGAGCGCCTGAATGCAAAGGACAGTTTCGAAAGTGAGCACCACCGGCAAGCACAGGGTTCTCATCATCGGCGGGGGCACCGCCGGTATCACCGTGGCCGCGCGACTGCTGCGCAAAGGTCACACCGATGTGGCTGTGATGGAGCCCTCGGACAAGCACTACTACCAGCCGCTGTGGACGCTGGTGGGTGGCGGTCAGGCCGCGGCCGCGGCCACGGAGCGCTCCGAAGCCGCCGTCATGCCGAAGAAGGCGACCTGGATCCGCAAGGCGGCCGCTGCGGTCGATCCGGAGGCCAACACGGTCACCTGCGCGGACGGCTCGAGCTACGGCTACGACGTGCTGGTGGTGTGCCCGGGCATCCAGCTGGACTGGGACAAGACCGAGGGTTTGCAGGATGCGCTGGGCAGCGACGGGGTCGCATCGAACTACCGGTACGACCTGGCGCCGCGCACCTGGGAGCTGATCCGCAAGACCCGCAGCGGATCGGCGGTGTTCATGATGCCCCTGGGGCCGATGAAATGCGCCGGCGCCCCGCAGAAAATCGCCTACCTGGCGGCTGACCACTGGCGCAAACAGGGTGTGCTGGACAACATCGATATCCACCTGGTGGTTCCCACCCCGCGGGCCTTCGGCATCCCGGCCATCGCCGACAGCTTGGACAAGGTGATCGCCGACTACGGCATCCACCTGCACACCTCCTCGGAGATCACCGCGGTCGACGCCGACTCCCGCAAGGTCACGGTCAGCGCGGTCGCCGAAGGCGGCACCGACACCACACTGTCCTTCGACATGCTGCACGCGGTGCCGCGGCAGTCCGCGCCGGACTGGATCAAGACCAGCAGGCTGTCGACCGGTGAGCCCACCGGTTACGTCGAGGTCGACAAGTTCACCATGCAACACGTCCGCTATCCGAACGTCTTCGCCCTCGGTGACGCCGGATCCACACCGAACTCCAAGACCGGGGCGGCGATTCGCAAGCAGGCGCCCGTCGTGGTGGCCAACATCGAGTCCCATCTCGCGGGCCGCCCGCTCACGGCGCGCTACGACGGATACTCGTCCTGCCCGATCGTGACCTCCACTCACGACATGCTGCTGGCGGAGTTCGACTACGACTTCAACCTCAAGCCGTCGTTCCCGGTCCTAAACCCGACCAAGCCGCACCGGCCCTACTGGTACCTCAAGAAGTACGGGCTGCCGTTCATGTACTGGAACCTGATGCTCAAAGGCGTCGCGTAGCCCGTCCCCGCGGCGGAACGCTCAGGCGTCGAGGTCCTTCTCCACCAGTTCGGCGATGGCGTCGACCACGGCTGGATCGTCGGACTCCACGGTGACCGACGACCCGTTCACGGCGCCCAGCGTCATGATCATCAACGCCGAACCGGCGTCCACCGGATCGCCGCCGTCCAGGGCGAGGGTGACCGGGACACCGGCGTTGACCACGGCCTCGGAGATGATCGCGGCCGGACGGGCGTGCAGGCCGACCGCCGACCCGACGATGACGGTCTTGCTAGCCATGAGAACTCCTTCTCGGTGATCGTCAGAGGGTCGAGATCTACCCAGAGGTGATTGTTACCCGAACCGTAACGCCGCAACGGCGGTTTCGGCGGAAGTGATCGGCGGGCTCGGCCGCCCCCGTCTGCGCGCTGCGCGCTGCGCGACCCGACCTCAGCGCATGATCGGGGTGAGGGACACGCCGTCGAGATCGAGTTGGGCCGGCGTGGGCATCGCCGATCCAGGCAGGTCCGCCGCACCGCTGCCGTAGGCGACCGCCATCCGCAGCCGGCCGGGGCCGTCGGCGCCGGTGAGCTCGGCGCGCAGGTACCCGGCCAGCGACGAGTCCCCGGCGCCGACAGTGCTGCGCGGCCGGATCGGCGGCGGGGTGGCCAGCCAGGCGCCCTCGGCGTCGACCAGCAC
>VERS01000620.1 GCA_018882545.1 Mycobacterium sp. | reverse complement strand
CCGCCAGCACCCGATCACCGTCACGCACCGCATCCGACAGCCGCTTGAGCACCACCACCCCGGCGCCCTCACTGCGCACGAACCCGTCCGCGGCGGCATCGAAGGCATGGCAGGCACCCGAGGGCGACATGGCCTCGACCACGTCGAAACTGCGGGTCGGCGCCGGCGACAGCAGCACGTTCACCCCGCCGGCCAGCGCCACATCGGACTCCCCCGACCGCAGGCTCTGACACGCCAGGTGCACCGCCACCAGCGACGACGAACAGGCGGTGTCCACCGTCACCGACGGACCCCGAAGATCGAACACATACGACACCCGGTTGGCGATGATGCTCAACGCACTGCCGGTCCCCGACCAGGGATCGACGGCGCTGAGGTCGGAGGCTGCCAGGTAGCCGTACTCGGCGAGACAGGCTCCGGCGAACACGCCGGTCTGGGTGTGCCGCAACGACTGTGGCGCGATACCCGCGTGTTCGAGGGCTTCGTGGGTGACCTCCAGCAGCAGACGCTGCTGCGGGTCCATCTTGTCGGCCTCACCGGCCGGGATTTCGAAGAACTCGGCGTCGAAGGCGGCCACATCATCGAGGAACCCGCCCCAGCGCGTGGTGCCCGCCAGCGCCGCGGCGTTCTCCGGCGATCCGTCCGCGAACCGGTCCCATCGGCCCTCCGGCACCTCACGGACACCGGTCCGACCCTCAACCATGAAGTCCCACAACCCGTCCGGACCCGACACCCCGCCGGGGAAGCGGCAGCCCACCCCGATCACCGCGATGGGCTCGCGCTCCCCGATCGCTCCGCGGTCCTGCTCGCCGGTGGGCAGCGGTACCGGCTCCACCTCACCGCCGGTCAGGTAACGCGCGAGCGCGTTGATCGTCGGGTACTGCCAGAGGTCCACCGGGGATAGTTCGCGGCCCAGCAACTCCGAGAGCTCGCCGACCATGACCACCGCGTCGGCAGATCCGACCGCGAGATCCTTCAGCGTGGCGTCGCAATCGACTTCCTCGGGGCTGAGCCCGACGTTGTCGACGAGGTAGTCGACAAGCCAACCCCGCAGGCCGTCCTCGTCCAATTCGGCGCTGTTCAGATCGGCGCTCACCGGGTGTCCACGCGGCTGAACTGGCCCAGCCGGTACTGCTCCGCACAGGACGACCGGCGAACCTTCCCACTGGTCGTGATCGGCAATGAGCCCTGGCCCACCAGCACCAGGTCGGCGACCCGGACGCCGTGGATGTTGCGGACGGCCGCGGCCACCTGCCGCTTGAGATCGCGGACCTTCTCGGCCGACTCTTCGGGCGAGCCGAGGAACGGTTTGGTCTCCGCGATCGCCACCAGTATCTCGGTCGTGCCGTCTTGGATGGACACCGCGGCCACCCGGCCGGCGGTGATCTCACCGATGGTGACCTCAATGTCTTCCGGATAGTGGTTGCGGCCATCGACGATCAGCAGGTCTTTGATCCGGCCGATGATGTAGAGCTCCTCGTCGAAGATCACCCCGAGGTCGCCGGTCCGCAACCACGGTCCGGTGGGGGTCCCCTCCGACGGCTCGGCCAACCGGCCGGCGAACGTACGCGCCGTCAGTTCCGGGTTGCGCCAGTAACCGGGTGAGACCTGCTCGCCGTGCACCCAGATCTCGCCCACCTCACCGGCCGGCAACTCCGTCAGCCGCTCCGGGTCGATGATGCGCACCTCGCAGGACCGCGGACGGCCGCAACCCACCAGTTCCGACCCGCCCGCCGCGCACAGGGCGGCATGGCCGGCGGCGAGCTTCTCGGAGTCGAACCGGACCTCGGTCGGAGCGCGCCCGCCCGGTGAGGTCACCACGTAAACCGTCGCCTCGGCCAGCCCATAGGAGGACCGGACCGTGGAGACCGGCAGACCGCACTTCGCAAAGCGCTCGTTGAAGCGGTGCAGGGTGCCGGGGTGAACGCGTTCGGCGCCGCTGATGATGCCCAGGCATCCGCTGAGGTCGAGTCCGGCCATATCCGCATCGGAGGTGCGGCGGGCGGCGAGTTCGAAGCCGAAGTTCGGCGCGGCACTGAAGGCGTGCGGGTTGATGGCCAGTTGCTGAACCCAGCGGGCCGGTTTGGCCAGGAACCCCAGCGGGCTCATCAATACCCCCCGGCGGTTCACTACCAGCGGCCCGAGCACCCCCATGACCAGGCCCATATCGTGATAGAACGGCAGCCAGG
>VERS01000619.1 GCA_018882545.1 Mycobacterium sp. | reverse complement strand
TCAACTTCGACCGCGATTACATCTGGGATCCCACCTACACCTCCGGGCTGCTGGCCAGCATTCTCAACTTCGTCAGCAACGCGCTTCCCGGTCAGGATCTCGCCCTGACGGACCAGATCTCGTACACGACGGGACCGCCGGCCGCCATCGGCATCGACGTCGCCATCCAGACGGCATTCCCGGGCGTCCCTGTCGTCGGCACTATTGGAGTGGATGCGAACATCGGCCTCAAACTCAATCTGAGGAATATCAACAGCCCGGACGCAAAGACTCTGTACAACACGATGGCGGCGATTCCTCTCCAGGGCAACCCCTGCGGCGGCGGACAGGGCAGCGGCGTCGACCTGTCGCCGAAGTTCGCGTCCAACTGCCGCTACGCCTTGCAGCTGGCGACCAGTCAGGCCGTGCTGAACCTGATCGACGCCTACCGGACGCAGATCGGCAGCGTACGGGGCGGCCCGGACAACACCCCACCGGACTACATCCCGTTCGGGGCTGCGCCGGGCGCCACCGCGGCGCTTCCTAGCTGGACTAACGAGTTTCTGGCACTTGTGCAGAATCCGCTGCGGCCTAACGGGGGCCTGGCCGCCCGCTTTCCCGACATCGCCCGGGCTCTCGGCGTCAACCCGGTGATGCCGAGCGCCGGCAAGACCGTGTCACCGGACGGCAGAATCGTGCTGAACGCCTCGACGCTGGATCTGACCTGGGCCTACGACCCGGTCGGCGATTTCCCGGCGGCATGGAGTCCGTTCGCGATCGCGAACTCGCTGGCCGCCACGCTCCCGCTGAACCTGATCGGCGGGTTCGCCGCCGAACCGCTACAGGGCGATTCGTTCCAGGACATCGGACTGAACCTCGCGGCCATTCTGCAGTTGCCGTTGGACGTGGTCGGCCTCGACCTCGGCGCCTTGGGGACGGTCGGTATCTCCACGCTGCCGATGGTGCCGGGGACGTTGCCGGCATTCGGTTTGGGCCGGGCGTTCTACGGAACCCTGGTCGGCAACCAGCTCCCGCTGCTCACCCCGATCCGCCTACCGGGGATCGGCATCAACGCCCTGCTGGGGGCGCTCAACAGCCCGTTCCTGCTGGGTAACCCATTTGCCGACGCAATCGAACCGGCGCTGAAGATCCTGGTGAACTCCGGATACACCGACGTGCTGAGCCCGTCGGATTTGAACACCTGCGCCACCGGATGCACCGGGACCACCCCGCAATCCTGGGCCCAGTTGGGCTACCAGGCCTACGACCGGACGTTCGGCGTCAACGCGGCTCCCGACGACCCGGCCAACCCCCGGACGCCGACCCCCTTCGGTTCGGTCCAGCCGCTGACCCCCGAGGAGCGCGCCGCGGTGCCCGGCGACGTGTTCCAAGCCCTGCTGGGCGGCATTCAGGCGCAGTTCGCCAAGCCGTTCTGGGGCATCCTGGTCCCGGCCGCGCCGCAGCAGGTGACCCCACCGGCGGCGGTCAACGCGGCGGCTACGGCAGCCCCGGCTGCTCCGGCCCCGGCTGCGGCGGTGCCGCAGGTGAATTCGGTTGCGGTGCAGGAGATTCCCGCAGCACCGGTTGTTTCGGAGCCCGAGGCCGGGCCGGCCCCTGCCGAGTTTGATGCGGCCGACCTCGACGCGGTCGACATCGACACTGCGGCGGAGGCGCCCGCGCCCGCAGCGCGCGCCGCCCGGGCCGGTGACTCCGATGATCGCCGCGACGGGTCGGCCCGGCCGTCCGTCTCACCCGGGCGCGGCCGGTGAATGACAGGTGAACAGCGCGCGGGAAGGGCGCCGGACCCAGAACAATGGGGGGTATGACCGATAAGCCGCTCTACCGATCCGTCATCGACTGGCTCCGCGCCGGCTACCCCGGCGGCGTGCCTGGCCCGGACCGGGTTCCGCTGCTCGCCCTGCTCAAGACCACCCCGCTGACCGAGGACGAGGTCAAGGAGGTGGTGCGGGCGATCACCGCCCACGAGGACGAGGTCAAACACGACGGCGTCGTCGACTACGACGAGATCGAGCGGTTCATCGAGGGGGTGACGCACCACGAGGGCGGACCGGAGAACGTCCGCCGGGTGGCGGCCAAACTGGCCGCCGCCGGATGGCCGCTGGAGGCGTTCTAGCGGCGGGTCCCGGCGGGCCTAACCGCGGCGCAGCGACTCGGTGTCGATGACGAACCGATAGCGCACGTCGCTGGCG
>VERS01000618.1 GCA_018882545.1 Mycobacterium sp. | reverse complement strand
CTGTGGCATGGTGGCAACCGTCGAGGACGGTCGCCTGGTGGCCCTGCGCCCGGACAAGGAGCATCCACTCTCTGAAGGCTTCGCCTGCCAGAAGGGTATTGCCTTCACCGAGGTCGTCAACGACCCCGACCGCGTCACCGTTCCGCTCCGGCGGAGACCTGGCGGAGGTTTCGACGAGGTCTCCTGGGATGAGGCGCTCACTGACATCACCACCCGGCTCAGCGATATCCACCAACGGTACGGCGCCGCATCCATCGGCTGGTATGCGGGCAATCCGGGTGCCTTCAGCTACGACCACATCCCGGCGGTTGCCCTCTTCCTGACCGCCCTGGGCCGGCGGTCCCACCTCTACACCGCCTCGTCACAGGATTCCCACCCCCGGCTCATGGCCAGCCAACTGCTCTACGGCTACCCGATGTCCGTGCCGTTCCCGGACCTGTCTCGCACCGACCTGCTGGTTGTGATGGGAGCCAACCCGGTCGTCTCGCACGGCAGCCTGATCGCCGCGCCGCGGATGCGGGAACGCATGCACGCCATCGTCAAACGCGGCGGCCGCGTGGTGGTGATTGACCCCCGCAAGACCGAGACCGCCGCCCAGTTCGAGTGGCTGGGTATCCGTCCGGACACCGACGCGTTGCTGCTGCTGTCTCTGCTGCAGGTGATGTTCGACGAGAATCTCGCCGACCGCCGTGCCATTCACGCCCAGGCCGATGGCATGGAATGGCTGATGCGCCGCTGCGCCCCTTTCACCCCCGAGCAGACCGAGACCGAAACGGGAATTCCGGCCGACACGGTCCGCACACTGGCCCGCGATCTGGTCCGGGCCCCACGGGCCGCCCTCTACGGCCGGCTGGGAACCTGCTCCGGGCGATCCGGCACGCTCACCACCTACCTGCTCGACGCCGTCAACCTCGTCTCCGGCAACGTCGACGTTCCGGGCGGTGCGGTCTTCGGCAGCCTGGGCATTCCCGGAGAGCGGTGGGCGGTCAAAGCCTTCGGCGCGCTGCTGCGCCGGGGCTACCGCCGAAACCGCACCCGCATAGGCGGATTCGGCAATGTGATCCGCAGCGAGCCGGCGACACTCATGGCTAAGGAGATTGCACAACCGGGCGATGGACAGCTCCGCGCCCTGTTCGTCAGCGCCGGAAATCCGGTGTTGTCGGTCCCCAACGGCCCCGCCCTGAGCGACGCCATGAAGACGCTCGAATTGTCGGTGGCCCTGGACTTCTACGTCACCGAGACCACCTCGCAGTGCGACTACATCCTGCCGACCACCACCATGTACGAGCGGGAGGATTTCCCACTGCTCTCCCAGACCTTCCTGATCAAGCCGTACCGGCAGGCCACCGCGGCCGTGATCGCGCCGCTCGGGCAGTCCCGCACGGAGTGGGACATCATCGACGACCTCATGCAACGCATGGCCGGACAGACACGGGTGTTCAGGGCACTGGCCGGGTTGCGTTCGGCCGCACGCCTTGCAGGCCGGCGGTTCAGCCTGCGGCCCGTGGTGGACGGCGTCATCCGATTCGGCCCCGGTGGTGACCTGGGCGGCCTTCGCCGCGGTGGCCTGTCGTTCGACTCGTTGAAGACGCGGTATCCGCATGGCAAGGTGCTCAGCGAGGACCTCGCCACCGGTGTGCTCTCCAAGGTGGTCAGCTATCGCAGCGGCCGGATCCGCCTTGTGCACGACGAAATCGACGCCGCGATCGAGGAGTTGGCTCGGCGTGTGACTCCGGCGGGTTATCCGCTCCGGCTGATCGGGATGCGGGACTCCCGTTCGGAGAACTCCTGGATGCACAACTCCCCGCTGCTCATGCGCGGCGAACGTGGACCGAAAGCGCTGATCCACGTCGATGACGCCGGGCGGCGCGGGATCGCCGACGGTGACGAGATTGCAGTGCGCTCGCCCTTCGGCAAGATCGCGCTACCGGCCACCCTCAGCGAGGACATCGTGCCCGGAACGGTGGCGATTCCGCACGGCTGGGGGCACAACGGCAAGGGCGGTTGGCAGGTGGCCAACCGCGCCGGCGGTGTCAACGTCAACGAACTGATGTCCGACGACCCAGAGGACGTCGAATCGTTGTCGGGTATGGCCTGGATCAGCGGGGTGCCCATCGAAGTCGAACGGACATGACAGCCCGCACCCTCGACGAACTGGGCTACTACCTGCTGGCGGGTGCGGGCGGGGAG
>VERS01000036.1 GCA_018882545.1 Mycobacterium sp. | reverse complement strand
GCGCAACCCCGCCGGTGACCGGGCCGTGCTGATCCACGAGGAGCTCGGCGGTGATGTCGCCGCCGGTGTTCGTCCGGCAAGCTGGGACGATGAGCACAAAGCGCTGCGGATAGTGCTGCGGTGACCGATCATGTGCGCCATGGAGGAGCAGGGACCGCCGAAGACGTCGACCGACGAGGCCCTCGACGTGCAGACCGTCGTGGTGCCCGAGCAGGGGCGGTGGGCGGTCGACATCATCGTGGTCTTCGCCGACGGCGTAGTGCGCAAGCGGATCGACACCCACCGGTCCAAGGCCCGCGCCGATATCGCCGCCGACCTGATCCGGCGGGCGGCCAACCGCGACATCGGCGGCGGTCCCCGGTATGGATGACACCGGTACGGATGACACCGGTAGAAGGAGATCAGTGAGCGACCCCCTCGCGGTCCGGCCGCAACCCCTCGGTGCCTTCCCACTTCCGTTGGGCTACTTGCTCATTCCGGCCTCCCCGGAGACCGAGGAGGCCCGGCTGGCCATGCTGGCCGGCCGACTTCCGGACTGGCCGGCCGCGCTGGGCGCCCACGCCCTGGCTCTGGCCGGCGACCGGGACGGTGCGTTGGCCGCGCTCGCCGGAGACGACCCGGTCACCCGCTACAACCGCTTCGTGATGGATCCCGACTCCGAGGACCCCGACCAACTGCGTTGCGATCTCGGCGAATTCGGGGTCCTGGTGGATGTGGTGCTCTTCGCCGTCGGGCGCAGCGACACCGCCCCCGACCTGGACGCCGGCATGCGACCGGTGACCGGCGAGTTGGCGGCCGTGGTGCTGTCCACCCAGGCCAGTGCAGCGTTGGACACCGGCGACCCGGCCGCCGCGGTGGCCCTGCTGGACCGTGCCGCCGAGGCGGCGCCGGCGGGGTGCGAACCGCTGCGGGGGGTGCTGCTCGGCGCGGCCGGTGCGCTCGCCGCGGCGACGGACGGCCCCGCGGCGGTGAGTCGCTTCGAACGGGCGCTGAGCGCACTGGAGGGTGCCGAGGATCTGCGGGTGGCCCGGGCCGAGTTGCACCTGGGCCTGGCCGGGGTGCTGCACGAGCAGGCGGTGGATCGGCCGGATCTGCTCAACCGCGCTGTGCCGCACTACCATTCGACTCTGCAGCTGGTGCTTCGCGAAGAGGCGCCGGCGCTGTGGGCGGCCGCGCACGCCGACCTGGCGACTGCCTACCTGACCATGCCGATGACGGAGGCCTCCAGCCAGTTGCGGCTCGGGGTGGCCGCGCAGTCGCTGCGCTCGGCGCTGAAGGTCTACACCCCGCAGGACTACCCCGAGCAGTGGGCCAGTGTGCAACTGAACCTGGCCAACTCGCTGGTGTACACCCCGTCGAGTCATCAGGTGGACAACCTGGTGGAGGCAGTCGAGCTGTACGAGGCGGTACTGCAGGCCCGCGACCGGCACGCCGACCCGCTGGGCCGGGCCCGGGTGCTGGCCAACCAGGGCAATGCGCTGGCCCACCTCGGCGACTTCGACCAGGCAAAGGCCAAACTGTATGAGGCGCGCTACCTGTTCGAGGAACTCGGCGACCACGACTCGGTGCGAACCGTGCGCGGGGTGCTCGACGAGATCTCCCGGCAGCAGGCACTGGATCGCACGGAGACGATGAGTTAGATGACCACCCCGGGTTTCGAGGAACTCGCCCAGCGCGTCGACGATGCGGTGGCCGCCCTGGACGGCCTGGACCCCGCCGCCCGCAAGGTCGCCGAGGAACTGCAGGCCGCCGTGGAGGCGGTGCACCGGGCCGGCCTGGTCACCATCGTGCGCGCGATGCGCGCCGACGAGCGGGCCCAACCCGTGCTGTTCGACCTCGTCGACGACCCGGTGGTGCACCTGCTGCTCTCCCTGCACGGGATCGTGCGTCCCGACCCGGTCACCAACGCCAATCAGGTCCTGGAGTCGGTGCGCCCGCAGCTACACAGCCACGGCGGGGACGTCGCGCTGGTCCGGATCGAGGACGGCACCGCCTTCGTCCGGCTCGAGGGCGCCTGCAACGGCTGCTCGATGTCGTCGGTGACGTTGCGTAATCTCGTGGAAGACGCTCTGGTGCAGGGTGTTCCGGCGATCAGCAAGGTCGAGGTCGTCGCCGCCGAGCCGACTCCGACCCTGATCCCGCTGGAGTCGCTG
This sequence comes from Mycobacterium sp., assembly GCA_018882545.1. Taxonomy (GTDB): domain Bacteria; phylum Actinomycetota; class Actinomycetes; order Mycobacteriales; family Mycobacteriaceae; genus Mycobacterium. Next base: position 7,388 of record VERS01000036.1, on the reverse strand, counting down.
CGGATCGGCCGGGATCCGGCCGCCGAAGGCTGGTCGAGGCTCGGTCCAGCCGCCGACGTACCGGCCGATGAGATCACCACGGCGACGCTGACCAACGCCGGCCGGTCCGTCGAGGTGATCGTGATCAACCTCGGGCAGCGGCTCTCGGCCTACCGCAACGAGTGCGCCCACGAGGGGCTGCCGCTCAACGACGCGGTGCTGGACCTGAGCAACGGCACGTTGACCTGCCCGTGGCACGGCTTCTGCTTCGACGCGACCTCGGGGGAGTGCCTCAGCGCCCCCGGCGCCCAGTTGGAACAATTGCCGCTGCGGGTCGACGATGGAGAGGTGTGGGTCAGACTGTGAGACCGGAGGTTGCCGATGTCTGACGATCCCTATCTGGCGCTGTACTCAGTGGCCGAGACCCGTCCGGTCGACCGGATGCATCGCTACGACCCGAACCTGGCGGGCCTGGTGCTGGAGTACGTGCGGACCCGGCTGTCGTTCACCGACACCCCGTTGGACCACCCCAGCGATCCCGAACCCATCGAGAAGAGTCTGGAAGGCTTCATCGGTGACCCCTACGGCCGCGATCCGCGGGAGGTGCTGGAAGCCTACGTCCGCCACATCGCGGCCAACGTGCTCTCCACCGACAGCCCGCGCTTCTTCGGCTTCATCCCGGCCGCACCCACCAAGGCCGCGCTGCTGTTCGACACCGTGGTGTCCATCGCGTCGCTGCAGGGCTGCTCCTGGCTGGAGGCCTCCGGTGCGATCGTCGCCGAGAATCAGGTGCTCAGCTGGATCGCCGGGCTGGCCGGCCTGCCCAGCGGCGCCGGCGGCACGTTCGTCTCCGGCGGCACCATCGCCAACCTGTCGGCGCTGGCGGTGGCCCGCGATATCGGCCGCGAGCGGTTCGGGGTGCGCGAGGTGCGCATCGCCTGCAGCGACGAGGCGCACTCGTCGGTGGCCAACGCCTGCCGCATCCTCGACGTCGAGGCGTTCGTCGTGCCCAGCGACGATCACCGGCTGACCGGTGAGTTCCTGCGTCATGCCCTCGACGACTACGGATCCCAGGGGCCACCGGTGGTCGCCGTGGTGGCCACGGCGGGTACCACCAACGCCGGCATCGTCGACGACCTGCGCGGTATCGGCAAGGTGTGCCGGGAGCGCAACCTGTGGCTGCACGTCGATGGCGCCTACGGCGGCGCCGCACTGCTCAGCGATGAGCGCTGGCGCTTCGACGGCCTGGAACTGGCCGACTCGTTCATCACCGATCCGCACAAATGGTGGTTCGCACCCCTGGACTGCGCCGCCCTGATCTTCCGGGATCCCGACCAGGCGGCCTCGGTGCACACCCAGCACGCCAGCTACCTCGACCCGCTGCACCAGTCCGATCACCCGCTGTACTGGAATCCCACCGATCTGGCCCATCACCTGTCCCGGCGGGCCCGCGGCCTGCCGCTGTGGTTCTCGCTGGCGGTGCACGGCACCGACGCCTACGCCGCGGCCATCCAGCGCTCCATCGACCTGGCCCGGGAAGCCGGCGAACTGATCGAGGACCTGCCGCACGTCGAGCTGCTCCGGGAACCCGGGCTGAGCATCGTGCTGTGGCGCCGGCCCGGCTGGGGCAAGGAGGACTACCTGCGCCTGCAGAACGACCTGCTCGCCCAGCAGGTCGCCTTCGCCACCCCGACGGTGTGGGAGGGCGAGGTGGTCGGCCGGTTCGCGCTGCTGCATCCGAGCACCACGATCGAGATGATCGAAGCCGTCCTGGAAGCGGCCTACTGACCGGAGGGACCACCACTCGTCTCCCTGCCCGCCGTTAATAGTGGTAGCGCGCCTGGAGGATCTCCACGCTCTGCTCGCCGATTCGGTAGACCAGCCTGTGCTCATCGGTGATGCGCCGTGACCAGGCTCCCGCAAGTCCGTACTTCAGCGCCTCGGGCTTTCCGATTCCTTCATGCGGATCGCGTCGGACCTCGTTGATCAGCCGGTTGATCCGCGACGCGTACACCCCTACCGGTATCCAGTGCGGCGGCCGCATCGAGCAGTCGGCGCGCATTGGCCGGGGACCTGAATAGGTAGGCGGTCTCCTGCCAGGCTTCCCATTCTTCGGCCGACATCAAAACCGCCCGGCCGTTCTTTGAGGGATCTCCACAGCTGCCCTGTCGTCGTTGACCTGTTGAATCAGCGGGAACAGGTTCCTACGGGCACACCTTCGGGAGCGGTACTGAACACGGTACCAAGCGCGAATCCGACGGGGCCGCATCCGGTCACGGTATGCCGGCCGCCTCAGGGTCGGGCTCGGCCGTCACCCGTTCATTCGCCGATAGAACCCCTTGACCGTCCGGTAGAGCTTGCGGTACTCGGCCAGATGCCGGGCATAGACGGCCCGCTCGGCCGGGTCCGGGGCGAACACCGCGGCCACCGGCACCCGGGAAGCCGCCTCGGCCAGGGTCATGCGGCCCGCGCAGACCAGCGCCCACAGCGCCACCCCGCGCAACTGGGCGTTCCACGGATCGGCCACCCGTTCAACAGGGCGGTCCAGCACCGAGGCGATGATCGAGCACCACAGATCCGACTGGGCGCCGCCGCCGAGAATCCGGATGCTCGGCACCCGGCGGCGCAGGAACTTCTCGTAGTAGCCGAAGAGCCAGCCGATGTTGAGCGCCACCCCCTCGAGCACCGCGCGGGCCAGCATGGCCCGGTCGGTGCGCAGCGAGAGGTTCAGGAAGGCGGCCCGAAGGTGCTTGTCCTCCACCGGACTTCGCTCACCGGCCAGCCAGGGGGTGAAGATCAGACCCTCGCAGCCGGCCGGCGCCCGGCCCGCCAGCGCGGTCAGGTCGTCGTAGCCCAGATCGCCGCCGGACCCGTCGCTGAGGATCCCGCGCAGCCAGGACAGCGCTTCGCCGCCGGTTTCGATGTTGTTCCCGACGATGTTGAGATCCGGGGTCAGCCCGGGCAGGGTGGCGATCGAGTGCAGCACGTCGGTGCGTTTGAACGGCACGGGTGCGGAGAACCAGGCCGTCGTCGAGATCGCCAGGTGGGTCTGGAAGGGTGCCACCGCTCCGCTGCCGACGACGGCGGCGTGGATGTCGGGGATGCCGCAGGCCACCGGGACACCGGCTTTCAGGCCGAGTCGGGCGGCGGGACCGGGCTGCAGGGTTCCCTGGATGGATCCGGTCGGCACCAGCTGCGGCAGCAGCGCGGGGTCGCGGCCCGACCGGCGCACCAGGTCCTCGACGTAGCCCGGCGGGGCGCCGATGCGGTTGTCGGTCAGCCAGGAACCGGTCATCGACGCCGGGGTGGCCACCGCCGCCCCGGTGAGCAGAAAGCCAAGGTAGTCAACGGGTTCCAGTAACAGCCGGGTGCGCGCACCGACGTCGGACAGTTCGTTCTGCAACAGCAGCGCATGTCCGGTCGGGTCGGCACCCGACGGGCTCGGCGCCCCGCCGGCGATGCGGATCCACGGCAGCACCTTGTGCGGGGCGTACCCGCCGACGCGGACCGGGCCGCCCAGCTGTCGCCGGACGTTGCCCCGCGACCGGGTGTCCGACCACAGGATCACCGGACCGGCCGGGTCGCCGTCGGCGTCGACCGGCACGGTGGAACTCCACTGGCCGGTGATCCCCACTGCCACAAGCTCGTCGAAGGGGACGTCGGCGACCACCCGGGCGACGGCCTCCCGCAGGGCCACCTCCCACTCGCGGGCGTCCTGGGTCGCGGTGCCGTCCAGGCCGTGGTGCACCGACACCGGGATGAACGCGGTGGCCAGGATCCGGCCGGACTCCGAGTCGGCCGCGGAGACGGCGGCCACCTTGGGGCCGCCGTTGCCGAGGTCGACGGCCAGCACCCAACTCACTCCGGGGCGACCTCGTGCATCGCGTCGAGCACCCCGGCCATCACCGAGTCCAACGCCTCGTGCGCGGCGGGGGTGTGCCCCATGCCGTACATGGCACCGCTTTCGGCCGGGCTTCCCCAGTTGGCCCGAGCGTAGCCCACCGCCGCCCGCAGATCGGTCAGGAACTGTTGTGCGACGCCGGGTTTGGTGTTGGGCCGGGTGACGCAGAAGTGCAGCGCGGGCGGCAGTTGCAGCGCGTTCATCCGCCAGCCGGACTTCTTCAGCGCATCGTTGATCAGGTAGACGTCCAGATCCTGCGGGTCGTCCCGGTCGGCCATGAACGCGATCAAAAACGTCGGGTCGCCGATCACGTGCAGGCCGTCGGTGTCCTCGACGCCGGCACGGATCTCGGCGGCGGTATCGAAAATCTCCTTGGCCGCGGCCAGATACCCCGACCGGCCGGTGGTCACCATCGCCGCCCAGGTCGCGGCGATCAGCCCGCCGGACCGCGACCCGGCCAGACCCGGCGACAGGTATAGCCCGCCCGGCCAGTCCGGATAGGTGAAGTACTGGTGGCGGCGCAGGTCCTTATCCTGGTACAGCAGCACCGAACTGCCTTTGAGTGCGTAGCCGTACTTGTGGGTGTCCACCGAGATCGACGTCACCCCGGGCACCCGGAAGTCCCAGGCGGGGATGGGATGGCCCAGTTCCTCGGCCCACGGCCAGAGCATCCCGCCCAGGCAGCCGTCGACGTGCAGGCCGATCCCGCGGCCGGCGGCCAGGGCGGCGATGTCGGCGATCGGGTCGATCAGACCGTGGGCGTAGTCCCCGGCCGAGGCGACCAGGGCGATGGTCTGATCGTCGATCAACTCCGCCATCGCCTCGACGTCGGCGGTGAATGCGCGCGTCAGTGGGGCGTGGCGGACTTCGATGTTCATCCAGTGCGCGCCTTTGTCCAGGGCGACGTGCGCGGTCACCGGCATCACCACGTTGGGGCGGCTCACGCCGCGCTCGCGGGCGATCTCCCGGTAGGTGTAGAGCGCGGTGATCAGGCTCTCCGACCCGCCGCTGGTGACCACACCGCAGGCGCTCTGGCCGCCGTGCAGCAGGTCGAGCACCATCGCGATGATCTCGCCCTCGAACTTCGTGGCCGACGGGTACATGTCGCGTTGCAGGACGTTGGCGTGGGAGAACCGGGAGAACACCTCCCCGAGATAGGCGTAGTGCTCGTGGTCGCCGCTGTAGAGGCTGCCCGATACCCGGCCGCTGTCCCCGGCGGCGTCCTCGGCGGCGGCCATCGCGGCTATCGCATCGAGCACTTCGGCGCGGTCGCGGGGGGCGTCGGGGATCCGGCGGTAGTTGGCACCCTGCCTGCGATAGGGATAGAAGCCGTCGAGGAAGTCGTCGAACCCGCTCACAGGGCCGAGGGTAACGGTCCGGCCCCCAACACGGTGTCGAGCTCTCAGTGTGGTGGGGGTTTGTTGCGTTCGGCGACGATGGTGGCGAGGTAGTCGTTGTTGAGGGCGCGTTCACGCTTGATTCGGTAGCAGTTCTCGGCCACGCGGGTGCGACGGCGGCGGGGCATCCGGAGGTCCCTGCCGAGCGGTCCCGCGGTGTCCGGGAGTTGCGGCCGCAGGTCCGGCAGGGTGCCGGTGTCGGTATCCCAGCCCGGGAAGAAGAGTCGGATGCCGGGGACGGTTGTGTAGACCTTGCCAGACGGGGAGGTCCAATGGATTGTGCCGTCCGGCAACTGGACGTCGCTCCAGCCCCGGGGTCCGACCCAGAAGGTTTTGAGAAGGTGGTGTTTGCGGCATTCGCACCGCAGACACGACGGGTGGGTGGGGCCTAGCGGCCACGGGATGGCGTGGTCGATGTCGCAGGAGTCCGCGGGCACGGTGCAGTTGGGGAACCGGCAGGTCAGATCCCGCATCCTGATGAACTCGGCCAGCGCAGTCGATGGGCGGTAGTGAGGTTCGGGTTGGTCGGAGGGCGGACGCACGTGGCGCACGGTGGCGCCGGCACGGATCAACTCGGCCAGCAGCGGTCCGGGGACCATTCCCCCGCCCAGGATCGGCGAACTCGACGCAGGGGTGGTCGGTTCGGGTTCAGGTTTCGGGGCGGCCCACTCGGCCAGGCTCATGCCGCGGTTGAACGCCGGTGTGTCCGGGCCCGCTCCGGACAGGTTCGGATCCGGGGTCCCCGCCAGCGCAGGGGTCTCAGCCAGTACGTGGATGACCACCCCGGTGGGGGACCCGTCGGCCTGGGCGTATTCGCAGGACGGGGAGCCGCACTGACAGGCCAGCCGCTCGCTGCCGGCGGCGAGCACACCGAGGGCGTCGGCGCGCCGCTGGGCCATGGTGCGGGGGTCGTCGTTGCAGACCTGGCGGGCCATCAGCGACAGTCGCCGTCTGAGGATCTGGGCGTCGGTGGAGAACATTCGGCCCCACAGCGCGCTGGTGGCAGAGTCGCCGTCGTCCTCACCGAACTGGATGTCGCGACTGCGCGACCGGGCACGGGTGCGCCGCAGGCCGCCGGGGTCGAACCGGTCCACCACCGAATCGACCGCCTGCTCGAGCTTGTAGTCCGAGAGCACTCCCAAGGTGCGGGCTTGCTCCACCAGGGCGGCGTCGATCGCGGCCTGTGCGTCAGGGTCTTGCACCAGGCAGGTTCGCCAGATGATCACCGAGACCACCCGATGCCCGACCCGGCCGTCGGCGAACAGGGCGGCCAACCTCGGGAACCGCTGAGCCAATGCCAGGGCGAGGCGCATCTGAGTGGAGGCCCGGCGGGGACTGATCGACTGGGCTGCGGAGATCTCCGCTGCCGCGGAGTCCCAGGAATCACAGGCCCAGTCCGCGCGGTCGTCATCTCCGCAGCGGCGGCGCACCAACTCCGCGATCGCTGCCAGTCGCCGGGACGCCGCGGCGGCCTCGGCGGCGGCCCACTGCTCGATGGCGGACACGACCGCTTGGTCGCTGGCCTCCCGCAAATCGGTATCGAACATGTATTCGAGTGTAGGTTCGGGCACTGACATTGATGGTGTTGACCGGATCGGTGTCAGAAGTCAACGGATATGCCGCGGGTAACGTCCATCAGGTGAGCCGCTACACCGTCCGGCACAACATCAGCGGCCTGGGCACCCGCCCCGATGTCGTTCCCGACGTGGATCTGACCGGCGGCTGGGCGCCGCGGGTGTGGCTGGGAGCCCCCGCGCCGGGCGGCCTGGCCCTGCCGGCCGCTCAGCCGTCGATGGCGTGGATGTACTCCCCGCGTGGGGTGTTCCTGTCACGCGACCTCGTGGTGGTCACCGACTCCGGCAACCACCGGGTGCTGATCTGGCACGGGGTGCCCGACTCCGACGAGCAACCCGCCGATGTGGTGCTGGGCCAGCCGGACGGCCACAGCGAGGGCCCGGCCGCCGGCGGTCGGGGCCCGCAGCGAGGCATGCACCTGCCCACCGGTGTGCTGGTGCACGACGGCCGGCTGATCGTCGCCGACGCCTGGCATCACCGAATCCTGTTGTGGGACAGCGTTCCACAGCGCGACGACGTCGCCCCCGACGTAGTGC
>VERS01000035.1 GCA_018882545.1 Mycobacterium sp. | reverse complement strand
ACCCCGTCCTGGCGGCGCTGCGCGACCCCGAGGGCGGCGGCCTCTATGTCTTCATCGACGAGGGACAGCGGGTGTTCGACCGGCAGGGCACCCCGCCGGTCCCGCTGGTACCGCTGATCTTGGACCAGAACATCCGCAACACCCGCCAGATCGCCACAGCTTTCCAGCCGCTGGTCGACCACCCGATGCGTTTCCTGGGCGGGGACGGCCCGGAGGTGCGTTTCGTGGCCTGCCCGGCCGAGGCCGCCCTCGACGCCGGGGACGACCAGATCGAGGACCTGCTCGAGCAGGGCTGGCGGCCCGAGGACGTCGCCCTGCTGACCACCGGCAGTCGCCATCCCGAGCAGGTGGCCCGGCAGGCCGGTGGCACCCGGGCCTACTGGGACAGCTTCTGGGACGCCGAGCAGGTGTTCTACGGCCACGTGCTCGGGTTCAAGGGTCTGGAACGGCGGGCCATCGTGCTGGTGGTCAATGACCGCTATGCGCTGGAGCGCGCCCGGGAACGTCTTTACGTGGGACTTTCCCGGGCCCGCGACCAGTTGGTCGTGTGCGGTGATCCGAAATTCATCGTCGAATACGCCGGATCCGATGTGGCTTATCGGCTGGGCATCGGCGACTGAGACGGGCTCAGTGCTGGCTCGCCGCCCGGGTTGCCCGGCGGCGCCTGGCCGGTCGCCCCGGATGCGCCTGCGGGGATCCGTTGCCGCCCCGGCGCTGCTGCCCGGCGCCGCCGGAACGGCGCGGACTTGCTGGGTGCGCCGCGGCAGTTGAATCGCTGTGCCGGGCGGTGACCGGCGGCTGGTGCGGTGCGATCTGGCCGACCAGATCCACGACCGCCGCCGACTCCGCCGTCACCTGCTGGGGTGCGGCGGTGATTCCGGCTTTGCGCAGCAGCACCTGGGTCTCCTTGCGCTGTTCCGGCAGTACCACGGTGACCACGTCGCCGCTGCTGCCGGCCCGCGCGGTGCGCCCGGAGCGATGCAGATAGGCCTTGTGCTCGGCGGGGGGATCGGTGTGCACCACGAGCTCGACGTCGTCGACGTGAATCCCGCGGGCGGCGATGTCGGTGGCGACCAGGACCCGGGCGCTGCCGGCGGAGAACGCCGCCAGGTTGCGGTCGCGGGCAGGCTGGGACAGGTTGCCGTGCAGGTCCACCGACGGGATGCCGGATTCGGTCAGTTGCCGCGCCAGTTTGCGGGCCTGATGTTTGGTGCGCATGAACAGAATCCGGCGCCCGTTACCGGAGGCCAGCGTGCGGACGAGATCGCGCTTGGCGTCCGGCCCGGTCACGTGGAAGACGTGGTGGGTCATCGCCGAGACGGGGGAGTTCTCGCTGTCGACCGAATGCGTGACCGGCTCCCGCAGAAATCGGGTGACCAGTTTGTCCACCCCGTTGTCCAGGGTCGCCGAGAACAGCAGTCGCTGCCCGCCGGCCGGTGTGGAGGCCAGGATGCGGGTGACGCCCGGCAGGAAACCGAGGTCGGCCATGTGGTCGGCTTCGTCGATCACGGTGACCTCGACGCCGTCGAGGCGGATCAATCGTTGGCGCATCAGATCTTCCAGCCGGCCCGGGCAGGCCACCACGATGTCGACGCCGGACTGCAGCGCCTTGACCTGTCGGTTCTGCGGTACTCCACCGAAGATCGTGGTGATCCGCAGGCCGCAGGCGTCGGCCAGCGGTTGCAGCGTCGCGCTGATCTGAGTGGCCAGTTCCCGGGTGGGGGCCAGAACCAGGCCGGCAGGCCGGCTGGGGCGGCGGTCGCTGCCCGTCAGGCGCGCCGCCAGTGGGATGCAGAAAGCCAGCGTCTTGCCGCTGCCGGTCTTGCCGCGTCCGAGCACGTCGCGGCCGACCAGGGTGTCCGGCAGGGTGGCCGCCTGGATCGGGAAGGGTTGGGTGAGGCCGGCCCCGGTCAGCGCGCGCACCAGTGGTGCGGGCACGCCGAGTTCGGCGAAAGTCTTGTTCATAGAGGGTGTCTTTCCGACATTGGGTGCGCACAGCGCAGGGTGGGCGAAATTGCCGGTGGGCAATATCGGTTCGCCGCGAGACGGATGCGCTGGATCGCGCGAATCAAATTAACTCGGCGCAGCCGCATCCGGCAGGGGCGGTGGGCCGGCGTGATGACGATGTTCCACGACGGGCCGGCAGCGCAGGTTGCGTGCCGACGTTAGCCCAAGCGTAGCAGGTGACCGTGTCGGCTCGCCGCCGATGAGGGTTCTTCGGTTCCCGGTTTGACCAGTGTCAGCAAACGAACCAGGCCGGCGGCGGCGCTGCGCTGAGGGCGACTGCCAGCACCGATGTCCGGACTGGTGTGCCGCGTCACAGGAGTGTGTAAAACCGGCGGTTCGCCTCGATGCGTCCGCGAACTCTGGCGGGTTCGGATTGCCCGTTGACTGTGACTATGATTCAGGCGTCAACGGTGACGTCGATGCCCCCTAGACAATGCCCCTAGACAACGCCCATGGAGTGTTTTCGGTGACCTTCCCTCGCCCCACCCGCACGGCAAGCTTGGTCGTCGTTGCAATGCTGTGCGGTGTGCTTGCCAGCGACGTCGCCGGCCTGCCGGGTTGCGGTGACGGCTGCAAGACCGCGATGGCGACCGCAGCGACGCAGGTACTGCCGGCACCGCCGAAGCCGCCTCTGGTCGGCATCGCGCCGTTCAACGGCGCGGAGGGAATCAACCCCCTGGTCAAGCCGGTCGTGGACGTTGTGGACGGCACCATCACCGAGGTGGCCCTCTCAGACGACTGGGGTGACGTCGTCGAGGGCACGGTGTCCAATGACGGCACCACCTGGGAGCCGGCCCGGCGGCTGGACTACGCCCGCACCTACACCCTGACGGTCAACAGCAAGAGCAGCGCGGGGGTTCCGCTGTCGCGGACCACCACCTTCAGCACGCTGGTGCCCAGCAACTACGTGCGGCCCTACATCGAGGTGCAGGGCGGCTTCGCGCCCCGCGACGGAGTTCGCTACGGCGTGGGCACCATCGTCGTCGCGCACTTCGACGAGGCGGTCACCGACAAGGCCCTGGCCGAGAAGAACATGACCGTGCGGACCGACCCGCCGGTCGCGGGCGCCTGGAACTGGATCAGCGACACCAAGGCGCACTGGCGTCCGGAGCATTACTACGCGCCCGGAACCCGGATCGACGTGAACGTCAATACCTTCGGGCTCCAGCTCGGCGAAGGCCTCTACGGTCAGGCCGATGCCAGTGCCACGCTGACCATCGGTGATTCCCGGATCTCCGTCGCCAACGACATCACCAAGCAGATCAGCGTTTTCGATAACGGTCGCCTGGTGCGGACCATGCCCACCTCGATGGGCCGCGGCGGAACTTCGACGATCGGCGACAAGACCTTCCGCTGGTGGACCCCGCCGGGGATCTACACGGTGCTGGACAAGGCCGAAACCGTCATCATGGATTCGTCGACCTACGGTGTCCCGCAGGGCACCGCGCTGAGTTACAAACGCACGGTCGGCTACGCCACCCGGATCAGCACCGACGGTATCTACGTTCACCACCTCGACGACACCCTCTGGGCGCAGGGCAACACCAACATGTCCTCCGGTTGCCTGAACCTCAACCTCGACAACGCCAGGTTCTACTTCGACCAGGCCCAGCCCGGCGACATCGTCGAGGTTCGCTACACCGGCGGGCCGCCCCTGACCCTGGCCCAGGGCGGTGACTGGTCGATCCCCTGGAGCGACTGGGTCAAGGGCAGTGCCCTATCGCCGCGCAACGCCCCGCCGGCGCCACCGCCGGTGGCCGAGACCCGCACCGCACCAGTTCCCTGACCGCCCCACTCCCCGCGCAGTCAGCCATCGTCTGACCGGCTTTGCGCCGCGCGCCCGGCTGATTCGTGGCAGGATGCCCGAATCGTTCCGGGAGGCGACATGGACTTGATTCAATCCAACCTGATCGACCCGATCAACAAGGTGCTCTGGACCTACCTGCTGGTCTACCTCCTCGTTGCCGCGGGCATCTATTTCACCGTCAGGACGCGTTTTGTGCAGGTCCGGTACTTCCGGCGGATGATCGGGCAATTGTTCAACTCCCGGGTGGGTGGCGGCGGGATCTCGTCGTTCCAGGCCTTCTGCGTGGGCCTGGCGTCCCGGGTCGGCACCGGCAACATCGCCGGGGTGGCGATCGCCCTGACCGTCGGCGGACCGGGAGCGATCTTCTGGATGTGGGTGGTCGCACTGATCGGCATGGCCACTGCACTGGTCGAGGCGACCCTGGCGCAGATCTTCAAAGTCCGGGCCGGCGACGGTACCTTCCGCGGTGGGCCGGCCTACTACATCCAGCGCGGCCTGGGCTCGCGCCCCGGTGGGATGGTGTTCGCGGTGCTGCTGGTCTTCACCTTCGGGTTCGCCTTCAACATGGTGCAGGCCAACGCGATCGCCGATGTGCTTAACACGACCCATGCGATCGAACAGCACTACACCACCATCGCGCTGGTGCTGCTGGCCGCGCCGGTGCTCTTCGGCGGCGTGCGGCGCGTCGCGAAGGTGGCCGAGGTGGTGCTGCCGATCATGGCCGCGGCCTATGTGCTGCTGGCCTTCGCCATCATCGCCGTGAACTTCACCCGCATCCCCGAGGTCCTCACCCAGATCATCGGCGGCGCGTTCGGTCTGCAGGAGATGGCCGGCGGTTTCGCCGGTGGTATCGCCGCCGCCATGCTCAACGGCGTCAAACGCGGCCTGTTCTCCAACGAGGCCGGTATGGGCAGCGCCCCCAACGTCGCGGCCACCGCAACGGTGTCCCATCCGGTCAAGCAGGGCCTGATCCAGTCACTGGGCGTCTTCGTCGACACCATGATCGTCTGCACCGCAACAGCTTTCATCATCCTGGTGTCCGGGCCCGCGATCTATGACCCCAGCGCACCCACCAAGATGGCCGGTGCGTCGCTGACCCAGGCTGCGGTCTCGGCCAGTCTGGGCTCCTGGACGACCTGGCTGATGACCGTGCTGGTTTTCGTGTTCGCCTTCTCCTCGGTCCTGGGCAACTACGTCTACGCCGAGGTGAACCTGTTCTTCATGGGTGCCAAGCAGAACGCCATCACCGTCTTCCGGGTCCTTGTCCTCATCGCGATCAGCATCGGGGCGCTGGCCCGACTGGAGACGGTGTGGGCGCTCGCCGACGTGTCGATGGGACTGATGGCCATCGTCAACCTGATCGCGATCATCCTGCTGGGCAAGTGGGCGTTCGCCGCTCTGCGCAACTACCACCTGCAGAGCGAAGCCGGGGAGGATCCTGTATTCGTCGCCGAGGAGGCCAATCTGCCCGGCCGGCTCGATGGCGACATCTGGACCCGCGCCGAAGTGCGCTCGCTCCGATAGCCTTCAATAGCGGGTGTGGACTTCCTACGCACCCCCGACGCCCGCTTCGAGGGCCTCGACGGCTACTCCTTCGCGCCGCACTATCTCGACGTGGCCGCAGACGGTGCCCCGCCGCTGCGGATGCACTACCTCGACGAAGGTCCCCGGGATGGCGCCCCGGTGCTGTTGTTGCACGGTGAGCCGACGTGGAGTTATCTCTACCGCAGCATGATTGGGCCGCTGGTCGACGCCGGTCACCGGGTGCTGGCGCCGGATCTGATCGGATTCGGCCGCTCCGATAAGCCGACCCGCCCCCAGGACTACACCTATCAGCGGCACGTCGACTGGGTCAGGTCATGGATCACCGCGCTGGACCTTCGCGGAATTACGGTGGTGGTGCAGGACTGGGGTTCGCTGATCGGCCTGCGAATCGCCGCCGAGCATCCGGACCGGTTTGCAAAACTGTTCATCGCCAACGGGTTTCTGCCCACCGCCGCGCTGCCGACACCCAGCGCGTTCTTCATCTGGCGCGCTTTCGCCAAGCACTCCCCGGTGTTGCCCGCGGGGCTGATCGTCGCCGCCGGAACGGTTCGCCGACTCCCTCGCGCCGTCCGCGCCGGCTACGACGCCCCCTATCCGGACCGGCGGTATCAGGCCGGGGCGCGGGCCTTCCCGCAGTTGGTCCCCACCTCACCGGATAACCCCGCAGTGCCCGCCAACCGGGCGGCCTGGGCGGCCCTGGGGCGCTGGGACAAGCCGGTGTTATGTGTGTTCGGCACCCGCGATCCGATCCTGGGCGGCGCCGACCGCGCGCTGATCAGCCACATTCCCGGAGCGGCCGGCCAACCCCACGCCCGCATCCGCGCCGGGCATTTCATCCAGGAGGACGCCGGCGGGGAACTAGCCCGCCGCCTGCTGGCCTGGGAATCGGGGCTGTGAGGCTCAGACCCGCGCTCTGCGGGTGTCGATGAAGGACTTGACGCACAGCGCGATGAAGATCAGGCAGAGCACGGCGAAGCCGGCCTGAATCCACACCGCCGTCGCCCGAGCGACGGGCTCACCGGACAGCAGGGCCGGCACCTTGGTGAAACTGCGTGCGGTGCCGAGGAATCCGAGCAGGCCCACCAGCGCCGCGAGGTGACCGCCCAGCTTCAGGTTGGTCCGGGCCAACAAGCCGGCCCCGGCCAGCAGCAACCCGAAGAACGCCGGGATGAGTGCGGTCACCGAGGCGGCGCCCGACAGCGCGTAGGACCCGACTCCGAGCAGGATGAAAAGGACGGCGAAGGTGAAGATCACACGCGGCATGTTCATAAACCGCAGACTACCGTCGGATTCAGGGCCGCGGCCACGTCTCGGGCAGGCCGTGGCCGCCGTCGGCGACCAGAACCGCCCCGGTGACGAACGATGCCGACTCATGTGCCAGGAATGTCACGCAGGCGGCGATCTCCGCCGGCGTCGCGCTGCGCCCGATCGGTCCGGCGGCCGCTGCGGCCGCCTCGAAGGCCAGTTGCGAACCCGTCGCGACATATCCGGGTGCGACCACGTTGACCGTCACACCCCGGCCGGCCACCTCCAGAGCCAGCGCTCGGGACAGACCCACCAGGGCGGCCTTGGCGGCGGTGTAGCTGGACTGGCCGGGCATGGCGTTGACGGTGCCGGTCGTCGACCCGACCGACACGATGCGCCCGTACCCGGCGCGCGTCATCACCGGCACCACCGCCCGGCACATCAGGAAGGCGGTGGTCAGGTTCCTGGTGACGGCGGCGTCCCACTGCGCCAGCGAGAGCTGCTCGACGTCGCCGTCGGCATCCCACCCTCCCGACACCGACGTCATTCCCGCGTTGTTGACCAGGATGTCCACCCGGTCCCAGCGCTGCAACGCGCATCGCACCAGTTCCTCCGAGGTGCGTTCGGCGGTCAGGTCACCGACGAATCCCACTGTCGCGGAACCGATTTCGGCGGCGCGGTCATGGACCCGATCCGAGGTCGCGCTCAGCAGCACGCGGGCCCCCTGACTGACCAGTTCGCGGGCCACCGCCACGCCGATCCCGTCGACGGCACCGGCGCCGGTGACGATCGCGACCCGGTCGGCGAAGCGGGCCGGCATCGCCTTAGAGGCCGAGTTCTTTGTGCATCTCGTCGATGCCGCGCCGCATCGCGTCGAGAGTCTCCTGGCGGGCCCGCATCTTCGACGCGTAATGCGCCGCCGCGTTGAGGGTAGCCGCGAACTCCTTGGCGGCCTCGACGGCGCGCTCCAGAACCAGGTCGGGCATGGCGAGTTCGTCGACCCAACCGCCGGCCAGTGCGGTGTCGGTGACGTAGACCCGGGACAGTCCCACCGCCTGCTGGTAGGCCGAACGGGTCAGGCGCAGCTTGAGGATCTCCAGGCCGGGCCACGGAATCACCATGCCGTTGATCACCTCATTGGCATGGAACTTGTAGCCGGGGGCGGCGATCCGGTGATCGACGCTGCACGCCAGGAACGCCCCCATGGCAATGGCGTGCCCGGTGATGGCCGCCACCACGGGCCTGCGAAAGGACAGCAGACGGTGGGACAATTCGAAGCCCGCCTTGAGCATGGCGAGCGCGGCCTGGGGATCCCCGGATCCGAACACCTTCAGGTCGAAGCCCCCGCTGAACACCTTGTGGTTGCCCGCGAGGACCACGGCGCCGGCGCCGTCGGCCTCGGCCTGGTCGAGGGCCTTGTCGATCTCGTCCAGCATGGCCGGGCCCAGAACGTTGACCTTGCCGTCGTCCATGGTGATCACGGCGATCGCGTCGTCGCGGCGGTAAGTGACACTCATCGGTGCTCCCTTGTCTCGTGTGGCGACGTTACTCACACAGTGTCGAAATCTCCGCCTCCAATACGCTGGCCCGCAAAGGGCGTGCCAGTTGCGGCTCTCTGCGGCACTGTAGTGGGTTCCCGAACGAGTAGAATGCCGCGGCTAGTGAGCCATTTAGGACCGAACTATTAACCGGGCAGACACAATCAGCTGATCGGAAGGGCAGAGCGGAGCATCCGCGCAATCCTTCCAGGCCGACTTGCAAGCAGTCTTCCACGGAGGGCCAGATACTTTGCCGAAGGTCTTGCCCAGCTCTCCAGGAGGTCGGGATGGACAATGTCGAGAGGCCCGGTGGGAGCGCTCAGACGTTCCGCTAACTCGCTGTGTTCCGCGACAAACAACAAAGTATTCTGCCGGTACCAGAACTCAACGTCGCTGTTGTCCCAAATCAACGGTCGAAATGGGTCGTACACCGTGTAGCCAAACTGCTTGAACAAAGCGGCCCATTGGGAAGGCCACATCAGATTGATGTGGTTTGTACCGCCCTGGCGTGGTACGGCGGCGGAGAAGGCTACAACGTCGGAGTGGGCGGTCAGCGACTGTACGATAGTACCCGACGACTCTGCGGGTAGGTGCTCCGCCACTTCGAGACACGTCACCAAATCGAACCTCCTACCCAAGCCGAGGGGTCGGGTCAAATCATGAGCGACGAATCGGTCTACTGGGATGTTCAAGATCGAGTTACTGACGTACGCTCCGTCGACTCCGACGACATCGTCGATCCCTGACGCGATCCACACGCTAGCCCACGTGCCACTGCCGCAACCGACGTCCAGAACGGATCTCGGACCGACTAGATCTTTCATCAGAGGCACCACTGCCCGTGCCGAGCTCAACGACCCGTTGTAGTTTTGTTGGTAAAACTTGTGGTCGTAGGTGTCACTCATTGCCAACTCCATATCCAGCTGGTACGCGGCTCCGGGAACGCGCGATCTGGCGTAGCGATCTGGCGAAGCTTCACGAAGATACCAGATGGAATTGTCTGAGCTGACCGAGACTGTTGGGCGCCCGTCGGGGTGAAAATTGAGGTCGCCGGCCAGTGGGACACCGTCGCGGACTCCTTGGCCGGCAGTTTGCCGAAGGTGGCCACCATGATGAACGACGCCGAAAACCGACGTGCTGGCCGAGCGCCTGAACAAGGAAATCAAACGCCGCGCCGACGTGTGGAGATCTTGCCCAACCCGGCGGCGCCGGTCGAAGTCCACCACCCACGGGGCATTGTCCGAGGCGCATGCAGGACCTGCCGCCGGCGCTGAGGCGGTCGAAGACTCCCGATCGCCCTGGTAACGCGGGCAGTAACGAAAACACCCACGTGCTGCTGCACGTACTACCCCAAGGGCGTCACCCTCGCCAAACATTCGCCACCCTCGCCAACCATTCGCC
>VERS01000617.1 GCA_018882545.1 Mycobacterium sp. | reverse complement strand
GGTCTTCTCCGGCCAGGGATCGCAGTGGGCGGGGATGGGCGCCGAACTGCTGGCTACCGAACCGGCGTTCGCCGCAGCCGTGGCGCGTATCGAACCGCTCGTCGCGCGGGAGTCCGGCTTCTCGGTCACCGAGGCCATGTCGGCGCCGGAGACCGTGCGCGGGATCGAACGGATCCAGCCGACGTTGTTCGCCATGCAGGTCGGCATGGCCGAGGCGATGGCCGCGCGGGGAGTGCGCCCCGGTGCGGTGATCGGGCACTCGATGGGTGAGGCCGCGGCCGCAGTGGTGGCCGGGGCGCTGTCGGTCGAAGACGGTGTCCGGGTCATCTGCCGGCGCTCGATGCTGCTGTCGCGGCTGTCGGGGTCCGGTGCGATGGCATCGGTGGAGTTGCCCGAACCCGCCGTCCGGGCCGAACTGGCCGCGCTGGGCGTCGACGACGTCGTCGTGGCGGTGGTCGCCTCGCCGCAGACGACGGTCATCGGCGGCAACACCGAGACCGTCCGCGAACTGGTCGCACGGTGGGAAGCCGGTGAGGTGATGGCCCGCGAGGTGGCCGTGGACGTCGCCTCGCACAGCCCCCAGGTGGATCCGATCCTGCCCGACCTGGCCGCCGGGCTGACCGACCTGACTCCCGGCGCGGCGACGGTGCCGTACTACTCGGCGACCCGCCCGGACCCGCGCACCCCGCCGGAGTGCGACGCCGCGTACTGGGTGGACAACCTGCGCCAGCCGGTCCGCTTCGCCGCGGCGGTGCAGGCCGCCCTGGAGGACGGCTACCGCGTCTTCGGCGAGCTCTCCCCGCACCCGTTGCTGACCCGGGCGGTCGAGCAGACCGCCCATAGCGTCGAAACCCCGGTGGCCGCGCTCGCCGGGCTGCGCCGCGAACAGCCGTTGCGATCCGGACTGCTGGGCAACGTCGCCGACCTGTACGCCGCCGGCGCCGTGGTGGACGTCGGCGTGCTTTACCCGGCCGGTCGGCTGGTGGACGCGCCGCTGCCCGCCTGGAGCCATCGGCACCTGCTGCTCGAGCGCGGCGACGGCTCCGGGCCCGGCCACCGGGTCGCCGCCCACCCGCTGCTCGGGGCGCACGTCCGACTGGTCGAGGAGCCGGAGCGGCACGCCTGGCAGTCCGACGTCGGCACCGCGGTCACACCCTGGCTGGCCGACCACCGGATCCACGATGTGGCCGCCTTTCCCGCCGCCGCCTACTGCGAGATGGCGCTGGTCGCCGCCGGCCAGGTCTTCGGCGAGGGCTCGGGGGTGGCCGATGTGCGATTCGAGGACCTGCTCCTGCTCGACGAACACACCGGCCTGACCGCGGTCGCAACAGTGGACGAGCCGGGGCGGGCGAGGCTGGTCGCGCAGACCGACGGCGACGGGGGCGCGGGTGCGGAACCGGCGGTGCGGGCGACCGCCACACTGCTCGCCGGAGGCGCCGAGCGGCCGCCGGCCCGGGATGTCGCCGCGATACTGGCCGCGCACCCGAACGTGCTCAGCGGCAACGAGATCCGCCAGGAGGTCGCCACCCGCGGAATCGAGTTCGGCCCGGCGTTCTGCGGGCTGCTGGCTGTGCACACCGCGTCTGACTCCGCGTCCAACTCCGCCACCCTGATCGCAGAGGTCGCCGCCCCGGCGGGGATCCGCGCCGAGCAGTCCGGCCACCTCATCCATCCGGCCCTGCTGGACGCCTGCTTCCAGACCCTCGGCGCGCACCTGCTCGTCGGGGACGACCGGGGCGGCGCCCTGATGCTCCCGCTGGGCGTCGCAAGCCTGCGCAGCTTCGGCGCCGGCCGCGATGTGCGGTACTGCCAGGCGGCCGTCACCAAGGCGGACGCCGTCGAGATCGTGGCCGATCTGACGCTGCTGGATCAGCATGGCGCGGTTGTCCTGGAAATCAACGGGTTCCGGATGGGCAGCGGTCTGAGCAAGGCCGCCGAACGGGAGCGGGTGCTGGCCGAGCGGCTGCTCACCGTCGAGTGGGAGGAGCACCAGCCCCCGACCGCCACCGGCGGCGATGCCGGTGAGTGGCTGTTGCTCGCGGCCCCTGACGGCGCACTCGCCCAGGACCTCGCCGACGCGCTGCAAGCCGCCGGCGCCCGTTGTCGCACCATTGCGCTCACCGCCGCCGAGGCGCTCACCCCGGCCGGATTCACGGCCGGGCGGCCGGCCGGTGTGGTGGTGCTCACCGCGCCGACG
>VERS01000616.1 GCA_018882545.1 Mycobacterium sp. | reverse complement strand
ATCCTGGCCTGTGCCGCCAACCTCGCCGCTGAGGGCAAGCGAGTGACGTTGGTCAGCAAGGACATTCCGCTACGGGTCAAAGCCGGCGCAGTTGGACTGCCGGCCGACGAGTACCACGCTCAGGATGTGATCACCTCCGGCTGGACCGGCATGACCGAACTGGATGTCACCACCGAGGAAATCGACACGTTGTTCACCGCCGGTGAGGTGGACCTGGCGGATGCCCGTAACCTGCCCTGCCACACCGGGGTCCGGCTGCTGGGCGGCAACTCGCACGCGCTGGGCCGGGTCAACGCCGAGAAGCGCGTCCAGGTGGTGCGCGGTGACCGGGAGGTGTTCGGCCTGCGGGGGCGCTCCGCCGAGCAGCGAGTCGCCTTGGACCTGCTGCTCGACGAGTCGGTCGGCATCGTCTCCCTCGGCGGCAAGGCGGGTACCGGGAAGTCGGCGCTCGCGCTGTGCGCGGGCCTGGAGGCGGTGCTGGAGCGGCGCAGCCAGCGCAAGGTGGTGGTATTCCGTCCGCTGTATGCCGTCGGCGGCCAGGACCTGGGCTACCTGCCCGGCAGTGAGAGCGAGAAGATGGGCCCGTGGGCCCAGGCGGTTTTCGACACCCTGGAGGGACTGGCCAGCCCGGCGGTACTCGATGAGGTGCAGTCCCGCGGCATGTTGGAGGTGTTGCCGCTGACCCACATCCGCGGGCGCTCACTGCACGACTCCTTCGTGATCGTCGACGAGGCGCAGTCCCTGGAGCGCAATGTGTTGCTCACGGTCCTGTCCCGGCTCGGGGCGGGCTCGCGGGTGGTTCTGACCCATGACGTCGCCCAGCGCGACAACCTGCGGGTCGGCCGCCATGACGGCGTGGCCGCCGTCATCGAGAAGCTCAAAGGCCACCCGCTGTTCGCCCACATCACCCTGATACGCAGCGAACGTTCGCCGATCGCCGCCCTGGTCACCGAGATGCTGGAGGAAATCAGCCCAAGCGCGCTGCCGTAGCGCGCCCCGCGTCTAGCGTCAACCCGTGCACCACACCACGCCGCTGGTACTGGCCCTGCTGGTGGTCGGCTATGCCGCGGTGTCCGAACGGGTCAACCGTTCCTCGATCGCACCGGCACTGATTTTCCTGTTACTCGGGATGGGCCTGGGCCCCTTCGGTCTTGGTCTTCTGGAGGCCGGTCCCGGGACGCAGGGCTACACCCTGCTGGCTCAGCTGGCACTCGCGGTGATCCTGTTCAACCAGGCCGCCAAGTTGCGCTTCGACCGCATCCGGGCGCACGGTCCGGTGACGCTGCGACTGCTCATCATCGGTATCCCGCTGACGGTGCTGCTCGGCGCGTTGACTGCGGCGGTGCTGCTTCCGGTGCTGCCGTGGTGGGAGGCGGTCTGTGTGGCCGCGATCGTGGCCCCCACGGAAGCGGCGCTGATCGAGGCGCTGTTGGAAGACCGCCGAATCCCCGAACGCGTGCGCCATGCATTGTCGGTGGAAAGCGGCTTCTACGACGGGTTCGCGCTGGCCATCCTGCTGACGGCGCTGGCGCTGGCCAGCCAGCACACCGAGAACACCGCGCGTGCCGACCGCGGCGACATGAACTGGGCCTGGTTCATGTTCAGCACCGAGTTCCTCTCACTGCTGGCCGGCGGTGCAGTCGGACTCGTCGGCGGGCTGGTGGTGGCGGGGTCAAGGCGCCGCGGCTGGATGAGCGACACCTGGGCGCAACTGACCACCCTGGCCTTGGCGTTCGTCTGTTTTCAGCTCGGCGAACGGATCGAGGCCAGTGGGTTCGTCGCCGCCTTCACCGGGGGACTGGCTTTCGCCTTCGTCACCGGCCGCCGCACCGGGGACGCCGCCGCGGAGGATGTCCCGACCCAGGTCTCCGATGCCGCCGCGCAATTGCTGGAGTTGTTGGTTTTTGCGATGTTCGGGGCGTTTGCGGTAATCGACGGCTGGCTTCACGCGGACTGGCGGGTGGTCGCCTTCGCCGTCCTCGCGCTGTTCGTGGTGCGACTGACCGCAGTACTGGTTTCCCTGCTGGGCACCGGCTTGCCGTTGTCGAACCGGTTGTTCATCGGCTGGTTCGGCCCCCGGGGGATCGGCACCGTGGTGCTGGGTCTGCTGGTGGTCAACCGCGGCGAGATCGGTAACACCGATTCGGTCAGCGTCGTCGTCGTTGTGACGGTCACCGTCAGCCTGGTACTGCACAGTC
>VERS01000615.1 GCA_018882545.1 Mycobacterium sp. | reverse complement strand
GCAGATAGGTGTCCATGATCCAGCCGTGCCGGGCGCGCGCATCGGCGCGCAGCGCGGCGATACGCTCCCCCTCGGCCCCGACGGTGCCGGCCACCAAAATCTCCTCGGCGGTGCCCAGGTAGGCGCCCCACCAGATCCGGGTGTCCGGCGGGCATTCCAGGAACGCGCAGTCTCCGTCGAGCATGACCACCGCCGAGCCGTTGAGTCCGCCCGCGCCGAGCGTTCGGCGCAGCTGGCGGCCGGTGGTGATCAGGATCGGCTCACCGACGTCATTGAGGGGAATCCGGTGACGGGCGGTGAGCGCCTGGACCGCGGTGATCCCGGGGATCACGTCGTAGCGCAGGTCGATCCGGCGGGCCACCTCATCAAGAATCCGCAGTGTGCTGTCATACAGTGACGGATCACCCCAGGCCAGGAACGCGCCGACGCCGTCGGCGTCCAATTCAGTCTCAATCGCGTTGGCCCACAGCCGAGCCCGCGCGGTGTGCCAGTCGGCCACGGCGCGAATGTAATCGGCCCCGGCGGGAATGGGCCCGGCGGGAATGGGCGAACGGACCGGGGGATTCGGCACCGGGGCGCGGGTCGGGTCGGGCAGTTCGACGAACCGGTATCCCGGTTCGGTGATGAAGCGCCGGCATATCTGGCGGCGCAGGGCCACCAGATCTCTCTTGGCCTCGCCCTTGTCCATCGCGAAGAACACCTCGGTGTCGTTGAGGGCGTGGATTGCCTGGGAGGTCAGGTAGTCGGGGTCGCCCACCCCGATCCCGATGACGTGGACGGTGCGCATTCCGGCGAGCTTAGCGGCGTCCGACCAGCACCGACCGGCCGAGCAGCAGCGCCGCGAAGCAGGCGCCCCCCGCACCCGAGATCAGCAGCGGAAGACGCCCGTCCGCACCCCAGAGCAGCCCCGCCCAGACGCCGGCGACCAGGATCGCCAGACCGCTGCCGCCCTGAAAGACCCCTTGGGCGGTGGCCTGCCGGTCCGGGCCGGCCAGCGCCGAGACCCAGGCCTTGCCCACTCCGTCGGTGCAGGCGGTGAACAGCCCGTAGACCCCGATCAGCAGCCAGGCCAGCACCGGGTCGCTGGTCATGCCCAAGCCGAGGTAGCCCACGGCGAAGAAGGCCAGTCCGATCCCGAATACCGTGGATCGGGGCAGCCGGTCGGCCAGCAGACCGGCCGGGAAACTGGCCGCGGCGTAGACCAGGTTGTAGGTGACGTAGGCCAAGATGACCTGCACGACGCTGAAGCCGATCTCGTGGAGCCGCAACAGCAGTAGCGCGTCGGGGAAGTTCACCAGGCCGAAGCCGACCACGACCGCGGTCACTCGCCAGAACCGGCCCGGCAGTTCGGCCACACCGCGCAGAAAAGGCTGGCGAGCCGGGCGCGGACCGCGCCGCGGCTTCTCCCGCACCAGTGCGATCAACAGCACCGACAACACCGCCGGCACGACCGCGACGTAGAGCAGCGGCGCGATCTGCTGGTCCAGCAGCTGATAGCCCGCCAGCCCGAGGAGCGGCCCGATGACCGCCCCGAGGGTGTCCATGGCCCGGTGGAAACCGAAAACCTTTCCTCGCGAACCGGGTTCGACATCGTCGACCAGCAGGGCGTCCCGGGGAACACCGCGCAGGCCCTTGCCCAGCCGGTCGACCACCCGGCCGGCCAGCACCCCCGGCCACGCCCCGGCGAGGGCCACGATCGCCTTGCCCAGCGCGGCCATGCCGTACCCGGTGGCGATCAGCGGGCGCCGGGCGAAGCGGTCCCCGAGCGGACCGACCGCGATCTTGGTCATCGACGCCGCGCCCTCGGCCGCGCCCTCGATGGCACCGACCACCGCCGGTGGCGCACCCAGAACGGAAGTCAGGTAGATCGGCAGCAGCGGATACAGCAACTCACTGGCCGTGTCCTGCAGGAACGACACCGCGGAGAGGACCCGCACATTGCGGGTCAGCCACGTCATGGCCGCACGCCAGCAGGGGGTTGCGCCGCGTCCGACCGCATGGCGGTGAGCCTAACCAGACGCGGCGGGTCGCTCACCACCCGGCGCGAACAGACACAAACTCCCCGCGACACGCCGGATCTGAGGACACTTTGTGTCTGCTCGTCGGAGAAGCGGAGCATGTTCAGATCGGTCTGGCAGCGCGCAACCGAGGTGGAAAACCCCGTCCGCTTGTAGTGTTCGGCTGGTGTCGACTATCAGTGGGC
>VERS01000614.1 GCA_018882545.1 Mycobacterium sp. | reverse complement strand
GGGGGCCGACGGTCCCACTGGAGGGCACGCCGTGGTTCGCACTTTCGGAACGAAATTCGCCCGGTTCGATGATCGTCAACATGTCGGGTAAGCGCTTCATGAATGAATCGATGCCCTACGTCGAGGCCTGCCACCACATGTACGGCGGCGAGTACGGCCAGGGTCCCGGGCCCGGCGAGAACGTACCCGCCTGGCTCGTTTTCGACCAGCGGTACCGGGACCGCTATATCTTCGCCGGGCTGCAACCCGGCCAAAAGATCCCGAAGAAGTGGCTCGAGTCCGGGGTGATCGTCAAGGCGGACTCACTGGCGGACCTGGCCGCCCGAACCGGTCTGCCCGCCGATGGGTTGGCCGCCACCGTCGAGCGGTTCAACGGCTTCGCCCGGTCGGGTGTCGACGAGGACTTTCACCGCGGGCAGAGCGCCTATGACCGCTACTACGGGGACCCGACCAACAAGCCCAACCCCAACCTCGGGGAGATCAGCCGACCGCCCTACTACGCCGCCAAGTTGGTGCCCGGCGATTTGGGGACCAAGGGCGGGATCCGCACCGACGTTCATGGCCGCGCGCTGCGCGACGACGGGTCGGTGATCGAGGGTCTCTATGCCGCCGGAAATGTCAGCGCGCCGGTTATGGGCCACACCTACCCCGGTCCGGGCGGCACCATCGGACCGGCGATGACGTTCGGATATCTGGCGGCTCTGCACCTGGCCGGAGCCGACAGTGCCCATTGACCCCGACGTCGCACTCGGGGCTCAACTCGAGCCGCTGGAGTTCTCCTGGTCGGTCAACGATGTGCAGCTGTATCACTTGGCGCTGGGAGCGGGCTCGGATCCGATGGATCCCCGCGAGCTTCGCTATCTCAGCGACTCCTCCCCGCTGGTGCTGCCGACGTTCAGCAGTGTGGCCGCCTCGTTCCACATGACCGAACCGCCCACGGTGAGCTTTCCCGGGATCGACATCGAATTGAGCAGGGTGCTGCACGCCAGCGAGGCGGTCACCGTTGCCACTGCCCTGCCGCCGCAAGGGTCCGGCCGCGCCGTCACTCGCATCACCGATATCTGGGACAAGGGCAAGGCGGCGGTGATCGTCAACGAGAC
Organism: Mycobacterium sp.; assembly: GCA_018882545.1. Classification (GTDB taxonomy): domain Bacteria; phylum Actinomycetota; class Actinomycetes; order Mycobacteriales; family Mycobacteriaceae; genus Mycobacterium. Next base: position 1,105 of record VERS01000614.1, on the reverse strand, counting down.
GACCGTCACCGATCCCGACGGCAGGCCGTTGTGGAGTACTCGGCGGTCCATCTTCGCGCGCGGTGAAGGCGGCTTCGGCGGCGAACGAGGGCCGTCGGCGACGGTGCAAAGTCCCTCCCGCCCAGCTGATTTCGAAGTCGACATCCCGGTGCTTGGGCAACAGGCGCTGCTCTACCGGATGTGCGGGGACCGCAACCCGCTGCACTCCGATCCCGGTTTCGCCGCGGCCGCCGGTTTTCCTGTGTCCGTGGCCATGAAAAAGTACCTACTGGTGGCCAGGTCGAGGTATCCAGTTTTGGCCGGATAAAAGTATCCACCCCGTGTTCGTCGTGTCGATCAGGAACTGCGGGCCCCGATGGTGACGGTGAAGGCGCCAACCAATCGCCATCACCACCGGGGAGTTCCATTGAAATCAGCGAAGGACCGCATGGACATCATTTCCGCCTACTACGAACTCGGGTCGTATCGGGGTGCCGCCGATAAGTGCGGCACCACCCACCGCACCGTCAAGAAGATCATCGACAAGCACGAAGCCGACCAGGCCGGCGTGCCGCCGGCACCTCGAGCCAAACGGGCCCACAATTACGACGCAGTGGCCGAACTGGTTACCGAGCGCATCGAGAAATCTCAGGCTCGGATCTCGGCCAAGCGGCTGCTGCCGATCGCCCGCGCTGCCGGCTATGAGGGGTCGTCACGTAACTTCCGTCGTCTGGTGGCCCGGTCGAAAGCGTTGTGGCGCAGCAACAATCATTCGGGTCGCCGCCCGGCGGTGTGGTCACCGGGGCAGTATCTGGTGATCGACTGGGCCCAAGCCGCACCGGGGTTGTTCCTGTTCTGTGCGGTGCTGGCGTTCTCCCGCTGGCGCTTCGTGCGTTTCGCCACCGACCAGAAGGCGTCGACGACGCTGGCGTTGATCGCCGAAGCCCTGTCGGCGATCGGTGGGGTTCCAGCGCGGGTGCTGGCTGATCGGATGGCCTGCCTCAAGGGCGGGGTGGTCGCCAACGTGGTGGTGCCGACGCCGGACTACGTCCGACTGGCCAGTCATTACAGGTTCGCCCCGGACTTCTGCCACGCCAACGACCCGCAGTCCAAAGGCATCGTGGAG
>VERS01000034.1 GCA_018882545.1 Mycobacterium sp. | reverse complement strand
CATAGGTCTGACCACCTACCTGCAGCAGGTCAGGAGCGGGGTGTGGGATGTGCCGGCCAGCTTCCTGGCGGCCGCCTACCTCGACGGGGTCACCCGCGCCGGGGGGATCGCGATGCTGCTGCCCCCGCAACCGGTCGACGACGCCATCGCCGACGAGGTCGTCTCCCGGATCGACGGCCTGATTCTCACCGGCGGCAGGGACGTGGACCCCGGGGCCTACGGACAACGGCCGCACCCGGACACCGAGGAGCCCGCCCGCGAGCGCGACTCGTGGGAGTTCGCAGTGCTGGACGCCGCCCTGCGGGGCCGGCTGCCGGTGCTGGGAATCTGCCGGGGACCGCAGGTGATCAACGTCGGCCTGGGGGGAACCCTGCACCAGCATCTGCCCGACGTCATCGGCCACAGTGGCCACCGGGTCGCCGCGGCGACGTTTGCCACCAACACCGCCGCGATCAGCGGCGGCAGCCGGTTGAGCCGGCTGCTCGGTCAGAGCGTGCAGACCCGCTGCTACCACCACCAGGCCATCGACCGGCTGGGCCGGGGGCTGATCGCCACGGCCGTCTGCGACGGGGTCATCGAGGGCATCGAGGCCGATGGTGAGGACTTCCTCCTCGGGGTGCAGTGGCACCCGGAGGAGAACCTCGAGGATCTGCGGTTGTTCGCCGGACTCGTTGCGGCAGCCGGCGCCTACGCAACACAGAAAGCGAGCACGTGAGCACCACCACCGTCATCAATCCGGCCACCGAGCAGGTAGTGCGGACCGTCGAGTTGCTCGACGCCGCCGCGGTCGACGACGCCGTTGCCCGAGCGAGGGCAGCCCAGCAGGCCTGGGCGGCGCTGCCGCCGGCCGAACGCGCCGCCGCCCTGCGGGCGTTCGCCGCCGTCGTCGACGCCCACATCGGCGAACTCGCCGCGCTGGAGGTGGCCAACGCCGGCCACCCGGTGTCGGCGGCGGAATGGGAGGCCGGCCACGTGCGCGACGTCCTGCAGTACTACGCGGCCTCCCCGGAGCGGCTCAGCGGCCGGCAAATCCCGGTCGCCGGCGGTCTGGACGTCACCTTCCACGAGCCGATCGGGGTGATCGGGGTGATCACCCCGTGGAACTTCCCGATGACGATCGCCGCGTGGGGTTTCGCGCCGGCGCTGGCGGCCGGGAATGCGGTGCTGCTCAAACCCGCCGAGTGGACGCCGCTGACCAGCATCCGACTCGGGGAACTGGCACTGCAGGCCGGACTTCCGGCCGATCTGTTCCAGGTCCTGCCCGGCCGGGGCAGTGTGGTGGGGGAGCGCTTCGTCACCCACCCCGACGTCGGCAAGATCGTCTTCACCGGGTCCACCGAGGTCGGCACCCGGGTGATGGCCGGCGCCGCCGCACAGGTCAAACGGGTCACCCTGGAACTGGGCGGCAAGAGCGCCAACATCGTCTTTGCGGACTGCGACCTGGAACGCGCCGCGGCCACCGCGCCGTACGGGGTGTTCGACAACGCCGGGCAGGATTGCTGTGCGCGCAGCCGGATCCTGGTGCAGCGCAACGTCTACGACCGATTCATGGAACTGCTCGAACCTGCGGTAAGGGGTGTCGTCGTAGGTGACCCCGCGGATCGCGGCACCGAGATGGGCCCACTGGTGTCACGGCCGCACCTGGAATCGGTGGCCTCCTACGTGTCCGACGACGCCCGCGTCGCATTCCGCGGTACTGCTCCCCAGGGCCCCGGATATTGGTTTCCGCCAACGGTTTTGACCCCGGACCGATCCGACCGAACGGTGACCGAGGAGATCTTCGGTCCGGTCGTCGCGGTACTGCCCTTCGAGGACGAAGCCGACGCCATCGCCCTGGCCAACGCCACCGACTACGGTCTGTCCGGCTCGATCTGGACCGAGAACCTCTCCCGCGCGGTGCGGGTCGCCCGCGCCGTGGAGTCGGGCAACCTCAGCGTCAACTCACACTCCTCGGTGCGCTACAACACCCCGTTCGGTGGATTCAAGCGATCCGGTCTGGGCCGCGAACTCGGCCCGGACGCCCCGGAGCATTTCACCGAGACCAAGAACGTCTTCTTTGCGATAGGAGAGGCCCCATGACCGTCCCCAGCGTGGACCTGACCCAGCGACTGGCCGGCAAAGTCGCCGTCATCACCGGAGCCGCCAGCGGCATCGGCCTGGCTGCGGCCCGCCGGATGCGCGCCGAGGGCGCCACCGTCGTCGTCGGCGATATCGATCCGCAGGCCGGTGCGGCGGTGGCCGACGAAGTCGGCGCCACATTCGTCGCGGTGGACGTCTCCGACCAGGCGGCGGTGGACAACCTGTTCGACACCACCGCCGCGACCCACGGGGCGGTGGACATCGCCTTCAACAACGCCGGGATCTCCCCGCCGGACGACGACCTCATCGAGACCACCGAACTGCCCGCCTGGCAACGGGTGCAGGATGTGAATCTCACCAGCGTGTACCTGTGCTGCCGGGCGGCGCTGCGTCACATGGTGCCGGCCGGGCGGGGCTCGATCATCAACACCGCCTCGTTCGTGGCGGTGCTGGGATCGGCCACCTCCCAGATCTCCTACACCGCCTCCAAGGGTGGGGTGCTGGCGATGAGCCGCGAACTCGGGGTGCAGTTCGCCCGACAGGGCATCCGGGTCAACGCCCTGTGTCCCGGCCCGGTGAACACCCCGCTGCTGCAGGAACTCTTCGCCAAGGACCCCGAGCGGGCCGCGCGCCGGCTGGTGCACATCCCGATCGGCCGGTTCGCCCACGCCGAGGAGATCGCCGCCGCGGTGGCGTTCCTGGCCAGTGACGACGCCTCGTTCATCACCGCATCGACATTCCTGGTCGACGGCGGCATCAGTTCGGCCTACGTGACGCCGCTGTAGCCGGGGACTGTGACGCAGCTTACTGGTCTAACCAGTTGACCAGTAGTTCGCGAACGGCCACGATTGTGGGTATGGACACCAATCCCATCCCCCGGGGCGCGACGGTCTCCGACGCCGTATTCGCCCGGTTCGTGGAGGAGATCCTCTCCGGGCACTGGCCCGCCGGCCAACCGGTGCCCTCCGAACGCGAACTGGCGCTGGCCTGGCAGGTCAACCGCCATGCGATCCGGGAAGCCCTCAAACGGGTCCAGCAGGCCGGCCTGGTCCGGATCAGCCAGGGCGGCAAGACCCGGGTGCTGGATTGGCGACGTCACGCCGGCCTGGACGTGCTGAGCGGTCTGGCCACCGCCGGGGTCATCCCGGCCCTGCGCATCGTCGGCGACGTCGCCGTCATGCGCCGTCTCGTCGCCACCGACGCCGCCCGTCTGTGTGCTCTGCGTGCCGACTCCGACCAACTCGGGGCCGTCAGCGCCGCCGCGTCCGCCTACCCGCAGTCCGATGATCTCGCGGCCATGGATGTCACCCGAGTTGCCCAGGCCGACGTCGCCTTCTGGTCGGCGGTGATCGACGGTTCGGGCAATCTCGCCTACCGACTGGCGCTGAACCCCCTGTTGGCCGCCATCGACGACGTCGGCCGTGATCTGGTCACCGCCTTCAACGCGGCCGAATTGGCCGACCGGCCAGCACATCTGGAACTGGCCGCCGCCATCTCGGCCCGCGACGGTGAGCGTGCCGCCCGCCTCGCCCGGGCCCTGCTGTCCCGGCTTGTCACCGCCTGCCGGGCCGAGGACCCCACGCACGACCCCACGCACGACCCCACGCACGACCCCACTCAGGACCCCATCCGGAAAGAGCACTGACCGTGTACGAGATCATCCATGCCGCGATTCCCTTCTTCGTGATCCTGCTGGTGCTCGAAGGGATGTCCTACTACCTGCTGCCGGATGAGGACAAGGCCGGCTACGAGGCCCGCGACACCCGCACCAGCCTGATCATGGGAGCGGGTTCGGTTCTGGTGAACATCGGCTGGAAGGCCGTCGTCCTGGTGGTCTACTCCGCGCTGTACATGATCGCCCCGATTCATCTCTCGGGTAGCGATCCGCTGACCTGGGCCCTGCTGTTCGCCGCCCTGTTCGTCGCCGAGGACCTCTGCTTCTACGCCTACCACCGCAGCCATCACACGGTGCGGCTGTTCTGGGCCAGCCACGTCGTGCACCACTCCAGCGAGCACTACAACTTGTCGACCGCGCTGCGGCAGCCGTGGACGCCGTTCACCGCACTGCCGTTCTGGCTGCCGTTGGTGCTGGTGGGCTTCCCGCCGTGGATGATCCTGATGCAGCAGTCCATCAGCCTGCTCTACCAGTTCTTCCTGCACACCGAACGCATCGGAAAGCTCTGGGCACCTGTCGAATTCGTCATGAACACTCCCTCTCACCACCGGGTGCACCACGGCTCCAACGCCCGCTACCTGGACCGCAACTACGGCGGCATCCTGATCCTGTGGGACCGCCTGTTCGGCACCTTCGAAGCCGAGGGCGAGCGGGTGGTGTTCGGTCTGACCAAGAACGTCAACACCTTCAACCCGCTGAAAGTGGCGTTCCACGAGTTCGCCGCGATCGCCCGCGACGTGCGGACCGCGCGCCGTCCGCGCGACGTGCTGGGCTATCTGTTCGCCGGGCCGGGCTGGGAGCCGACGACGGTGACACACCCGGCACGCCCGTCGGCGGGAGCGCCTCGCCGCCGCTACGCGCCGGGGTTTTCCACCCGGTCCCGCTCGCTGAGCACGTAGTCGACCATCCGGCGGCCGAAATCCGAGGCACAGCTGACTCCGCCGGTGTCGACGCCGACCCAGCCGATCCGCTGCAGGCGCAGCACGTCGCCCTGCGGGCGGGCGTCCGGCAGCAGGGCGGCCCAGAAGAACTCGTTGGCCTCCGCCAGCCGGATCGCGTTGGGCGCCGACGGATGGTCCAGGCCGATATCGAGGTAGATGACATCCAGGCCGGCCTCGGCCATGGTGCGGAACTCCTCGGCGGTCCGGTCGGTGGCATCGACTCCCGGTTGCAGGACCGCGATGCGGCCGGTACCGAATCCCGGGCTGACGCTGACCTCGAGGTGCGCCGGACCTTCCTCGGCGGTGTCGCAGTCGATGACGGTCCGTTGGAGGCGCAGACGTCCGGATACCTCGGTGTAGATCCGGTGGTGGTGGTCGGGCAGGTGGGTGATGCGCGCCGGCCCCGGCCGCACCGGTATGCCGTAGGGAATCAGCGACATCCGCCCGCTGAGTTCGTTGTCGATCCCCGACATCCGAAGGGTGTCGGGCAGGGCGCCCGCCAGCAGACCGACCTCGACTCCGTCCAGCGACCGGCAGAACCGCTGCGATGCGAGGTGGTTGGCGACGCACTCTCCCCAAAGGAATGGCAGACCTCTCCGGTCGGCATCGGCCAGGACCAACTCGCCGAGGGTGCCCGCGAGCCCGCGCCCGCGCCATCGGGGATCGACCATCAGTCGTCCGCACTCCGGGATCAGGCCATCCCGTTCGGCGACCAGGCCCAGGTGTCCGACGATCGCCCCGTCGGGACTCTGGGCCACGAAGGACTGCATGGCATCCGAACGAATCCGGTCCTGCAGTGCCGCAACCGAATACAGTCCGTGATCCACGTGCGTGAAACCATAGGTCCGATAGGTCAGGTCGACGATGCCTGCGGCGTCCTCCGCGACCGCCATCCTCAGTTCCACCCCGGCAGCGGTTGCGTCGTCGACGAGGCCGGCGTCTTCGGCGACGGTGGGCACCTGCGCGGGGCGGGCACCGCCCGGCGGTAGTTCGACGTCGCATTCGGTGACGTTTCCGTCCGCGCCGAGGGCGCAACGCAGTTCCCGGACGAACCCCAGGCGGGCCAGCTTCCACGACAGTCGGGCACCGACGCGGTCGGAGAGGTCGGGGGTTCGCCGATCACGCACCCGGACCCGCATGGTGTCGCCGGCCAGATGCGCGGTCAACTCCACCGCTGCCGTTTCGGCGTCGAAGGCCGGACGCTGACGCGCCTCGGTGATCAACTCGCCGATCACGGCGCAGGAACGCCGGATGGTGCAGTCATCGACGCGATAACCGCGAAGCGCCGCTTCCAGCGCTACGACGCCCGCACCGGCGGGAAGCTCCTCGGGAAGACGTAACTCAAGGATCGGGCGGTCCACAGCCGACACGGTAGACCGGCCACCGCCGGGTCGTGATCGCCACCCGGCCCCGGGGTATGGTCGCCGGGTACGAGTCGGACGGTGCGGAAACCGGTGAGATTCCGGTGCGGTCGCGCCACTGTGTCCCCACCCGGGTGGTCTCATCCGAGCGGGGGAGCCAGACCTCCCGCCTGACGTCGCCCGCAACGGGGACGCGTCATCCCCAGGAGGTCGCCGATGGCTGGACTGGTGCAGTCCTGGACCCGCCGAGACTGGACACAGGTCGCGGGCCTGCTCGGCGTCGTCGGTGCGCTGCACCTGCTCGGATTCGGGGCGCTGGTCGCCCTGGTCACCCGGTCCGACGGTTCCGGCGGCGCGCAGGTGCTCTCGATCGGGGTGGGCGTGGCCGCCTATCTGATGGGTCTGCGGCACGCCTTCGACGCCGACCACATCGCCGCGATCGACAACGTCACCCGTAAACTGTCCGCCGAGCGGAGTCGGCCCAAGTCGGTCGGTTTCTGGTTCGCCCTCGGCCATGCGGCGATGGTGGTACTGCTGGCGCTGTTGGTGGGCGCCGCGGCCAGGGCCGCCGATGTGCTCCTGAACGACGGTTCGGCTGCCAGGCGGCTGCTCGGCACGATGGGAACCCTGGTCTCGGGCGGGTTTCTCTACCTGATCGCGGCCGTCAACGTCGTTGTCCTGGTGGGGATCTGGCAGACGTTCCTTGCCGTCCGCGCCGGTCGGGTCGACGACCGCCACGTCGACGGGATGGGAGGCAGCGGAGTACTGGCCCGACTGCTCGGGCCGGTGATGCGACGGATCACCGCCCCGGGCCAGATGTTCGTGGTGGGCGCGCTGTTCGGCCTGGGGTTCGACACTGCCACCGAGGTCGCCCTGCTCGCGATGGCCGGCAGCGGTGCGGCGGCGGGCCTGCCCTGGTATGCGCTGCTGGTCCTGCCGGTGTTGTTCGCCGCCGGGATGAGCCTGATGGACACCCTCGACGGGGTCTTCATGTCGGCAGCCTACGACTGGGCGTTCGCCGACCCGTTCCGGAAGATCTTCTACAACTTCACCATCACCGCCCTGTCGGTCGCCGTCGCCGGCCTGGTCGGCACCGTCCAGTTGATCACGGTGATCCACGACGATTTCGGCTGGGCCAATCCGGTCACCGACTGGGTCAGTTCGATCGGCATGGACCAGGTCGGTTTCATCGTCGTCGGCCTGGTCGCCATCACCTGGGCGCTGGCCGCCGGGCTGTGGCGGCTGGGACTGGTCCCGACCTGGCAGCGCTGATCAGGCCGCCGGGTGGGTACGCCTTACCGGGCGTGCTGGCAGGCCGGGCAGCGTCCGTGCAGAGTCAGCCCGGCCTGGTCGGACAGGGTGAACGAACTGCCCTCGATCGCGTGTTCCAGCGCCACCGACAACCGCTGGGCCGGCACCTCGATGATGTTTCCGCAGTCGGTGCACACGGCGTGGTGGTGGGGTTTGTCCGCCAGACCGTAGGTCGTGACGCCGCCCTCGACTGCCAGCGCATGCAGCACCCCCTGCTCGACCAGGGTGGTGACGGTGCGGTACACCGTCGCCAGGTCGGGTCGCGCCGGATCGCTTCCCGGTCCGGAATCGGCGATGCGCCGAGAAATCCGCTGGTGTATCTCGGCCACCGACAGATGCCCGTCGACGGGTTCCAGTACGGCCAGCACCGCGATCCGCGAGGGCATCCGGCGCAGGCCCCGGGCGCGCAGCAGGTCGCCGAGGCGCTCGGCATCGGGCGGCTGGACTGTCATGACCACCAGTGTCACCCCTGCAGCGACCCGGGGCCAACCAGCCGCCGCGGCAGTCTTGCGAATCGCTTGCATAAAGCCGATGCGCTCAATAGCGTGACGAAGTGTGATGACCCGCTGGCGACGGCTGCGCGCGCTGTTGTCCCGGCGGGAGTGGATGAGGCTGGGTGCCATGTTCGCCTTTGTCGCCGCACTGCACGTGATCGGTTGGGGCACAATGCTTTTCTTTGTGGTACCCCAGCATTTCGACCTGGGCGACAAGGCGCTGGGCGTCGGGGTGGGCCTGGCCGCCTACGCGCTGGGAATGCGCCACGCCTTCGACGCCGACCACATCGCCGCCATCGACAACACCACGCGCAAGCTCCTGGAGGACGGGCAGCGTCCGCTGGGGGCCGGGTTCTTCTTCTCCCTGGGGCACTCGTCGGTGGTGTTCGGGCTGGCGGTTCTGATCGCGCTGGGCGTCAAGGCGGTGATGGGTCCGGTCGCCGACGACTCCTCAGCTCTTCAGCACTACACCGGTCTGTTCGGTGCCGGTGTCTCGGGGGCCTTCCTCTACCTGATCGCCGCGATCAACATCGTGATCCTGGCCGGCATCCTGCGGGTGTTCAGCTCGATGCGGCGCGGCGACTTCGACGAAGCCGCACTCGAACAGCAGTTGAACAATCGCGGTTTCTTCAACCGGTTCTTCGGCCGGTTCACCCGGTCCATCCGCCGGTCGTGGCAGATGTATCCGCTGGGCGTGCTTTTCGGGCTTGGATTCGACACCGCCACCGAGGTTGCCCTGCTGGTACTGGCCGGCACCAGCGCAGCCGCCGGCCTGCCGTGGTACGCAATCCTGTGCCTGCCGGTGATCTTCGCCGCGGGTATGACGCTGCTGGACACCATCGACGGATCGTTTATGAACTTCGCCTACGGCTGGGCGTTCGCCAAACCGGTGCGCAAGGTCTACTACAACCTCACCGTGACCGGATTGTCGGTCGCGGTGGCGCTGATCATCGGAACCGCTCAGCTGCTCTCGTTGCTGGTCGGGCAGTTCGGCTGGCGGGGCCCCTTCTGGGATTGGGTGTCCGGGCTGGATCTCAACGTGCTCGGCTTCACGATCGTCGGGCTCTTCGTGCTGACCTGGCTGACCTCGGTGCTGGTCTGGCGCTTCGGTCGCATCGAAGAGCGGTGGGCAGCCGCACCCGAAAGCTGAACCCGCAGTCCTGCTGAACGGCGTGCCGACCAATCGCCGGCGGGGCACCGCTGTCGATCGCATGATCCATGTACACCAGATGCGCACCGCGAGAGGCTGATAGGCGACGCGGGTGGTTCCAGCCCAGGTGCCCGCAACCACGGAGAGGACAGGGATCATGCGATATATGGCGTCTTGGACACTGCCGCACGGCGAGGATTATCGGGCCGCGATCGCGCGGTTCCTCAAGACCGGCGGGGTGCCTCCGGCGGGGGTGAACATGATCGGTCGCTGGCACGGCGCCAACGGTGTCGGCTTTGCCATCGCCGAGAGCGAGGACGCGACGGCCATCGCCGAAATGGTCACCGAGTGGAGTGAGTTCATGGACATTCAGGCCACGCCCGTTCTCGAGGATTCGGAGCTGGCAGGGGTGCTGCAGAAGCTGTACAGCTGAGCGCCCCGGGCCCGCCAGGGGCCCGGGCGGCAGCGGGTCAGCGCGACAGCTGATCCGCGCCGCGCACCGGAGGGTGTTCGTCCGCCGCGTCACGTTCGCGGGACAGCTGACCGGCCGCCCATCTCGCCAGCTTCGGACGCTCGATCTTGGAGTTGTGCCGGGGATCCACCGGCAGCCTGGGCGCGAACAGGACGGTTCGGATGGCCCGGGTCGCCTCAGAGGAGGCGGCCAGCGCCAGCAGTTCCTCGCGCAGCCGGGC
>VERS01000613.1 GCA_018882545.1 Mycobacterium sp. | reverse complement strand
CTGTACAACCTGCCGGGCTGCGATCTGCTGGTCGCGCCCGCCGATCTGCACCGCGACGTCGAACTGGTGGTCGCCGTCGACGCGTCCAGCGCCAACCGACTCGGCGAACTGGCGCGACTCACCGTCGGCCGGGCGGGCCGGGAAGTCCTGGTGATCGACCACCACAAATCCAACACGATGTTCGGGACTGCGAACTTCGTTGAGCCGCAGAGTGACTCGACCACCATGATGATCGCTGAGCTGCTTGACGCCTGGGGTAGGGACATCGACGCCGACGTGGCCCGGTGTCTGTACGCCGGGCTGAGCATCGACACCGGCTCGTTCCGCTGGGCCTCGGCGTCGGCGCTGCGGCTGGCGGCACGATTGGTGGATGCCGGCGTCGACAACGCCGCCATGAGCCGGCTGCTGCACGACACCCACCGGTTCGGCTGGCTGCCGTTGCTATCCCGGGTGCTGTCCACGGCGGTGCTGCTGCCCGATGCGGTCGCCGGTGCCGGACTGGTGTACGCGGTTGTCGGCCACGCCGACTGGACAGCCCATCGCTCCGAAGAGGTCGAGTCCATCATCGACATCGTGCGCACCACCCACGAGGCTGACGTGGCCGCGGTGCTCAAGGAGGTCCGTCCGCAACAGTGGTCGGTGTCGCTGCGGTCCAAAACCGTCGACCTGACCCCGGTGGTGACCGGCTTCGGCGGCGGCGGGCACCCCCTGGCGGCGGGGTACTCGGCGGACGGGCCGGTCGGCCAGGTGGTGGCGGAGCTGGCTGCGGCCCTCGGTTAGCGGCCCCAGGTGACGCCGACGCTTGCTTCGACCGCAGTCGCCTAGTTCAAGTGCGCCCGCTCCCGGTAGTAGGCGACCATGTTCCTGCTCTGCTGCACCCGGCTGGTCAACATCTGCCGGTAGCCTCGGCGCCACGCCACCGCCAACTCGCCGCGGCCGTAGTACGGATTCGGCGCACACAGTTCCGCGCGGCGGCCCTCATGCAGGGCCCGACGAATTTCACCCTCGGAATACATGTCGTCAGTCTGACCGCCGAGTACGACAATCAGCGCGGTGGTGGCGGCCACAAGGTCGGCTTGTCGAGTAGCAGGACCCGGGGCCACGCCATCGGCGCGCGACCGATCGCCCCGCACCTGATGCTCGATCAGGTCGGGGGTGACCCGGTGCTAGCTGACCTGCGCCCGGCCACGTTCGATCACCGACGCCCGGCTGGCGGCGATGTCCTCGCCGGTGGCCGAGCGCATCCACTTGCGGGCGGCCTCGGCCTCCAGCCACAGACCCGTCGCGGTGCCCTCCTCGTCGATGCGGTGATAACTCTCCAGCAGAGCACGCACCGACTTCTGGTTGTTGCCCACGATCGCGGCCGCGACAGCCCGCGCTGCGGGCATCAGTTCGGGGTGGGGCACCACCTCGGTGACCAGCCCGGCGCGCAGCGCCTCGGCCGCCGACAGGTAGTCGCCGGTGAGGCTCATTCGGCGGGCCATCCCGACCCCGACCTTCTGCGGCAGCCGCACACTCAGACCCCAGGTCGGCAGCAGGCCCACCCGGGCGTGGGTGTCGGCGAATCTGGCCCGCTCCGAGGCGATCAGGATGTCGCAGTACAGCGCCAGCTCCAGTCCGCCGGTCACCGCGGCACCGTTGATCGCACCGATCACCGGCTTGGTCATCGGCGGCCACTTCGGTGAGATGTCCGGCAACTCGGTGGTGTTGCCGAGTTCCTTGAGGTCCAGGCCGGCGCAGAAGACCGGATCTGCGCCGGTCACGATCACCACGTCCACCCCATCGTCGATCTCTGCGTCGCGCAGGGCGGCGAAGAACCGGCTGCGCAAGTCAGCCGAGAGAGCGTTGCGAGCTGCGGGCCGGTTCAGCGTGATGGTGCGCACCCGGTCGGTGGTGTCGACGAGCAGCACGCCGTCCCGCCCCGCCGGTCCACCTGTGTCCGGCCCGGAATCCTCATTAGCCATAGCGACACCGTAACCAAGCGCCGGCGGGGCTGTGCAAAGCTGCCCGGGTGGACCCGATGATCAATCCCAGGCCCAAGATGTTGCTCGCCGTGGCAGCGGTGGTGGGATTCGTGTTGTCGGTGATCGCGATCTTCATCGCCGTCAGCTACACACCCGATTCGGGTTCCGGCCCGGTGACCTCGACAGCCTCCGTGCGGCCGCAGCCCTAGGAAGGCGCCCCGGACGGCAGGATCAGCCGCGATGCGGGCCCGTAGTGCACGGTGTGGGTG
>VERS01000033.1 GCA_018882545.1 Mycobacterium sp. | reverse complement strand
CCCCTGGGCGATCCGCACACCGCAATGGTGCTGGGCCGTCCCGGCGGCCCGGAGTTCCGGCCGTCGGAGGTGGCCCGGCTGGGTTATCTGGCCGGGATCGTCGCCAGCCTCATTCGCTAGACGGGCCGTTAATTCTCGCCCGACTCCTCCTCGGGACTGCCGTCCCGCATCGTCATCGGGCCGTTCTCCAGCAGCGCGCGGAAGCCGTCCTCGTCGAGGATCGGCACCCCGAGTTCGACGGCCTTGTCGTACTTGGATCCCGGGGCGTCTCCGGCCACCACGAACGAGGTCTTCTTCGACACCGACCCGGCGGCCTTGCCGCCGCGAGCGATGATCGCCTCCTTGGCCTGATCCCGGGAGAAGCCGCTCAGCGAGCCGGTCACCACGATCGTCAAACCGGCGCAGGTGGGTTCGACGGTGTCGTCGCGTTCATCGGCCAGCCGGACCCCGGCGGCGCGCCACTTCTGCACGATCGCGCGGTGCCAGTCGACCTCGAACCACTCCCGCAGTGCCGCGGCGATGGTCGGCCCCACCCCCTCGACGTCGGCCAACTGCTCCTCGCCGGCGGCCATGATCGCCTCCAGACTGCCGAAGGCCCCGGCCAGGGCCCGCGCGGCCGTCGGCCCGACATGGCGGATGGACAGCGCCACCAGGATCCGCCACAGCGGCCGGTCCCTGGCCCGCTGCAGGTTGGTCAGCAGTCGGGTGGCGTTGGCCGAGAGTCTGCCGTCCTTGGTGCAGAAGAACTCGGCCTTGGCCAGGTCCTCGGCGGTGAGACCGAACAGGTCGCCCTCGTCGGTGATGACCCCGGCCCCCAGCAGCGCCACGGCCGCCTCGTAGCCCAGGCCCTCGATGTCCAGGGCGCCGCGGCCGGCGATGTGAAACACCCTCTCCCGCAACTGCGCCGGACAGGATCGTGCGTTGGGGCAGCGGATGTCGACGTCGCCCTCCTTGGCCGGGGCGAGCAGGGTGCCGCACTCCGGGCAGTGGGTGGGCATGACGAACTCCCGTTCGGTGCCGTCGCGCAGGTCGACGACGGGGCCGAGCACCTCGGGGATCACATCGCCGGCCTTGCGGATCATCACCGTGTCCCCGATGAGCACGCCCTTGCGCCGCACCTCCGAGGCGTTGTGCAGCGTCGCCAGCCCGACCGTCGACCCGGCCACCCGCACCGGGTCCATGAACGCGAACGGGGTGACCCGGCCGGTCCGGCCGACGTTGACCCGGATGTCGCGCAGCCTGGTCTGGGCCTCCTCCGGGGGGTACTTGTAGGCCACCGCCCAGCGTGGTGCCCGGGAGGTGGCGCCCAGCCGGCGCTGCTGGGCCAGCTCGTCGAGTTTGACGACCACACCGTCGATTTCGTGTTCGATCGCGTGCCGGCGTTTTCCCCAGTAGTCGACCCGGTCACGCACCGCGGCCAGGCCGGTGACCCGGGTGGTGTGCTCGGAGACGGGCAGCCCCCAGGCTTTCAGCGCGACGAAGACGTCGTGCAGGGTGGCCGGCGCGAAACCCCCGGAGAACTCCGCGTACCCCAGGCCGTGGCAGATCATCCGCAGCGGGCGGCGGGCGGTGACGCCCGGATTCTTCTGCCGCAGCGATCCGGCTGCGCTGTTGCGGGGATTGGCGAACGGCGGTTTGCCGTCCTCGACCAGGCTGGCGTTGAGATTCTCGAAGTCGGCGAGCATGAAGAACACCTCGCCGCGGACTTCCAGCACCGCCGGCACCGGGAACTGTTCTGCGGCCGTGAGGGTTTCGGGAATGTCGTCGATGGTCCGGGCGTTGAGGGTGACGTCCTCGCCGACCCGGCCGTCACCGCGGGTGGCAGCGCGTTCCAGCCTGCCGTCGCGGTAGACCAGCGCGATCGCCACCCCGTCGACCTTCAGTTCGCACAGGTACTGCGGATCCGGGCCGATCTCGTTCTCCACCCGCGCCGACCAGGCCAGCAGTTCCTCGGGGTTGAAGACGTCGTCCAGGCTGAGCATGCGTTCGAGGTGTTCGGCGGATTTGAATTCGGTGGCGAAGCCGGCCCCGCCGACCAGCTGGGTGGGTGAATCCGGGACCCGCAGTTCGGGATAGCGCTGCTCGAGGGCGACCAGTTCGTTGAAGAGATCGTCGAAGTCGGCATCGGAGATGACCGGTGCGTCCTTGATGTAGTAGCGGAACTGATGCTGACGGACCTCGTCGGCCAGTTCCTGCCAGCGGCGGCGGACCTCCGGGGCGATCGGGTCGGCGTCCGGGTCGTCGTGGGCCACCCAGGCAGGCTATCTAGTTGCGCCCGGGAAGTTTCATCACGGTCTGGACGATCGGGAACAGCGACTTCTGCCACAGCGTCGCGGGGATGCCGAAGGGCGGGTCGAGGTTGAGCACCCGGGCGGTGGCGATCGTCTGCGGTTCGGTGTACTTCAGCAGGCCCTCGGGGCCGTGCCGGCGCCCCACCCCGGAGGCGCCCATCCCGCCCATCGGGGCGCTGAGGCTTCCCCAGGCGAACGCGTAGCCCTCGTTGACGTTGACCGTCCCGCAGCGCAACCGGGCGGCGATGCGTTCCCCCTCGGCGTCCGAGCCGGCCCACACGCTGGCGTTGAGGCCGTACTCGGTGTCGTTGGCCCGTGCGATGGCCTCCTCGGTGTCGGCCACCGGATAGATCGCCACGACCGGGCCGAAGGTCTCGGTGTGGTAGCACTCCATTTCCGGGGTGACACCGGCCAGCACCGTCGGCTCGTAGAACAGCGGGCCGATGTCGGGGCGGGCTTTCCCGCCGGCGATCACTTTGGCGCCCTTGGCTTTAGCGTCCTCGACGTGGTCGGAGACGGTCTTGAGCTGGCCTTCGGAGATCAGGCTGCCCATATCGGCGGAGAAGTCGTAGCCGGTGCCCAGGCTCATCTTTCCGACGGCGTCGGCGAACTTGGCGGTGAACTCCTCGGCGACGGAGTCCTCCACGTAGATGCGCTCGATGGAGATGCACAGCTGACCGGCGTTGGAAAAGCATGCCCGCAAGGCCGCCTCGGCGACCTTGTCCAGGTTCGCCCCGCGGGTCACGATCATGGCGTTCTTGCCGCCCAGCTCGGCGGAGAACCCGATCAGCCGACGACCGCACTGCTCGGCCAGCAGCCGACCGGTCGCCGTCGAGCCGGTGAACATCAGATAGTCGCAGTGTTCGATGATCGCCGTGCCGACCACCGACCCGGGGCCGGGAACGATCGCGTAGAGGTCACGGGGCAGCCCGGCCCGGTAGAGCAGTTCGGCGCAGGCCAGCGCGCAGTAGGGGGTCTGGCTGTCCGGTTTGAGCACCACCGCGTTGCCGGCGATCAGGGCCGGCACGGCGTCGGAGGCGGTCAGCGTCATCGGATAGTTCCACGGCGAGATGATGCCCACCACACCCTTGGGCTGAAAGCCGACGGTGGTCTTGCCGATCACCGGCAGCAGCGACTGCACCCCGTGGGTCTTGAGCAGATCTTGGGAAACCCGGGCGTAGTAGTTGGCGTTGGCGGTCAGGTCGATGATCTCCTCCTGCGCGGCCCACCGGGCCTTACCGGCCTCGGCTTGCAGCAGGTCCATCAGGAAGTCGCGGTTGTCGACCACCAGATCGCGGTAGTTGCGGATGACCTCCAGTCGCTCGCCGACCGGCTTGTGCGCCCAGGCCTGCTGGGCGGCCCGGGCCCGGTCGGTGGCGGCCTGGACGTCGGCGGCGGTGCCGACCGGGATGCTGGCCAGTGGCTGTCCGGTGAAGACCTCCTCGACCGTGCGGGTGGGCCGTTCGGCGACGTTGTCGATGGCCACCAGGGAACGCAGGCGCTCGAAGACGTCGGCGGATGGAGCGGACATATCGCCACCTCGGGTCGAAGGGGTGTTCACCGGACAGCGTAGTTGTCAGGTTGCCGCGGGGTCGGCGCCGATCGCTTTCGCGGCCTGCTCGGTCAGCGCGGTGGCGGTCCGGGCCCAGCCGTCGGTGGCACCGGCCAGCCCGCAGCCGGGGCTCAGGCCGACCCGGCTGCCGAGCACCGAGCGCCCGAAGCCCAGCCGGTCGGTGATCGCCGCTGCGGCGGCGGCGATCTCCTCGGCGGCCGGCGGCCGCTCGGGGGCCATCGCGGGCACCAGGCCCAGGACCACCGCGCGCCCGGCGTCGACGAACTCGCCCAGACCGTCGAGGCCGTCGGCGTCCAGCGCGGCGACGTCCACCGATACCGCGCTGATTGTGCTGCGCTGCAGCAGTTTCCACGGCAGCCCTGCCGCGCAGCTGTGCAACAGCACCTCACCGCCGACGGTCCGCACGCACTCATCGAGCAGAGCGATGGCGAGGTTCTCGTCGACCGGGTGCACCGGTGACAGCGCGGTGACACCGGCGAGCCGGCCGGCCAGCGCCGCGGGCAGCAGCGGCTCGTCGAACTGCACCACCACCGGTGCGGCGATCCGGCGGCTGAGACCTGCGCGCTGAACCGCCATCCCCTCGGCCAGCGAGGCAGCCAGGTCGCGCACCGCGCCGGCGTCGGTGATCGCCCGGTGACCGTTGGACAGTTCCAGTTCGGCGGCCAGGGTGATCGGCCCGGGGGCCTGGACCTTGACCGTACGGCCCCCGCCGGCACCCCCGGACTTCTCCCAGGCCTCCTCGAAGGCGTCGAGGTCCTCCTCGAGCAGGCTGGCGGCTCGCCGGGTCACCGATCCGGGCCGCGCCGCGACCCGATAACCGCGAACCGTCGTGTCGATGGCGATGTCGACCAGCAGCGCCCCGGCGCGGCCGACCATGTCCGCCCCTACCCCGCGGCCGGGGAGTTCGGGCAGGTAGGGCAATTCACGGAGTTCGCCGACGACGACCTCGGCGGCGTGCCGGGCCGACGTCCCCGGCCAGGACCCGATCCCGGTGCCAGCCGCCAGAACGCTCACCAGCCAACCGTAGGCCAGCCCTGCAGCACACCGTGAATCAGCCGCATCTTCTCCAACACCGGCACCGACAGCACGAACGGATACAGATCCGGTTTGCCCATCGAGCGGTTCACCATGTTCAGCGACCACGCCAGCGGCAACCAGATCTCGATGATGGTGTCAAAACCGTTGGGGCCCAGAGCGCTGCGATAGGACCCGGCGGCCGGTGCCAGACCGTAGGCCGCGGCGGTGTCCAGTGTGCTGCGGATGTGCAGGTAGTGCGCGAAGGTCTCGGCCCAGTCCTCGGCCGGGTGCATCGTGGCGTAGGCCGAGACGTGGTTGAGTTGCCAGTCAACCGGCGCACCCTGGCTGTAGTGGCGGGCCACCGCGGCCTGATAGTCCTGATCGGGGTCGCCGAAGAGACACCGGAACCGGTCCAGCCGGCCCGGGGCTCCCGCCACCAGGCGGTGGAAGTAATAGTGGCCGATCTCGTGGCGGAAGTGGCCGAGCAGGGTGCGATAGGGCTCGTCGAGGTCGAGGCGGCGCCGCTCCCGGTGGATATCGTCCCCCTCGGCGAGGTCGACGGTGATCACCCCGTTGTCGTGGCAGGTCACGACCTGCGCCTCGGCGCTGGAGAGCAGGTCGAAGGCCAGCCCGTGGTGGGGGTCGTCCCGGCGGCCCACCACCGGCAGTCGAAGTTCGTACAGATCGGCGATCAGCCGGCGTTTGGCCCGTTCGGCCTCGGCGAAGGCGGCCATCCCGGCGTGGTCGATGTCGGCGGGCCGGGTCCGGGTCAGCGCACAGGACGCGCACAACTGCCCGGCGGGAAACGCCGGAACCAGCCAATTACATTGGGCCAGATGTAGATTCGCACACAGTTGATAACCTTCCGCCCCCGCCGGGCCGACGACCCGAAACGCCATATCCGGCGGGGAGAACCCGACGGCGCTGCCGCAGGACAGGCAGATGGAGTTCTCGAAAGCCAGGTGCTGGCCGCAGGTGGGACAGCCGAAGTCACGCATCCGGACGATCCGGCAGCGGCGAGACGTCCACCGACACCTCGATCACGCTGTACTCCGATTCGGTGTAGATGATGCCGCGCAGCGGCGGGACGTCGGCGTAGTCCCGGCCCCAGCCCACCGTGATGTACCGCTCGTCGATCAGCTGGTCGTTGGTCGGGTCGAATCCGATCCACCCGCCGTCGGCGGTCCACACCGCCGCCCACGCGTGCGTCGCGTCCGCGCCGATCATCCGTTCCTTGCCCGGCGGCGGGTCGGTGGCCAGATACCCCGACACGTACCGGGCCGCCAGGCCGTTGGCCCGCAGACAGGCGATGGCCAGCCGGGCGAAGTCCTGGCAGACCCCCTCCCGCGCGGCGAGCACCTCGGCCACCTGGGTGGACACCGTGGTGGAGCCGGAGCGGTAGGTGAAATCGGCGAAGATGCGGGCACTGAGATCGCGGATCACCGCGATCAGCGGACGTCCGGGCACGAAACTCGGGGCGGCGTACTGACGCACCGCCTCGGTGATCTCGGCCGGCCGCAGGTCCAGGGCGTACTCGGCGGCCAGCGCCCCGGCCAGCCCGCTCGGGCGGGAGGACTCCCAGGGCTGTGCGGACGCGCCGGACTCCCAGCGCCCGGCGGCGGGGGGGTCGACCTCCACGACGGCGGTTCCGATCACCGACAGGACCCGGTGTTGTTCGGTGACGTGGAAATACGAGCTGATGTTGCCGTAGCCGTCGCGGCTGGTCGACCGGTCGGCCGGCTGGGGGTCGATGTCCAGCTTGAAGGCCAGGCAGCGCTGCCGCGCGCTGTCGCGGGGTGTGAGATGTGCGCGTCCGTAGGAACTGGTCACCACGTCGGAGTACCGGTAGTCGGTGCGGTGGACGACGCGGTATCGCCGGGTCACGGCAACACCCGCCGCTGGTCGGGACCCCACAGCGGCTGCATATCGCCGGGGAGCGAGAGTTGGGTGGCGGTGATGACGTCGGACAGGTCCAGCAGGCCCCCGTGCATGCTGTCCAGCAGCGCGTGGAGTTCGGTTCGCCGGCCGGCGGCGTCGGCGTTCTCGAGATCCTCCGGATCCAGCCGGCGCAGCCGCACACTCATCTCCTCGACCAGCCGCTCGGGCCGCGAGGAGCCCGAGGAGCCGGGCAGCGAGCGCAGACCGGCGCGCAGTCGATCCAGTTGGTAGACCAGCGAGCGCGGGTTCGCCCCGTCGAAGAGCAGCAGATCGGCCACCGCCGCGACACTGGCCTGGCCCAGGTTGTGGCGTCGGTAGATGACCGAGGACTCGCAGGCCACCAGAACCGAGTCGGTGACGGTCTGTTCGGCGCCCGCGCTGCGGCGCCGGGTCAGCGTGGCCCGCAGCAGGGCGGTCAGCGTCAGTCCGCGCTCGATGCGTTTGCCGATGTCCATCATCGTCCAACCGGGATCTCGCACCATGGACTCGGCGACCATCCCCGAGAGCGCCAGCATGCCGGCCAGGGTCCGCTGCTGGGCGTCGGCCAGTCCGCTGTCGTCCGCGCCTCGGCGCGCCCTGCCTGATCGGGCCGGCTCGGGCTGGTCGGCCAGCGTGCGCTCCACCGCACCGAGCACCATCCAGGTGTCATTGGACATCTGGTCGCGCACCGCGCGAGCGGCCAGCCCGAGTCCCTCGATGGAGTGGGCCAGCGACCCCGGTCGCAGCCGATCGGCGGTCAGCGACCAGAGCAGGTGCGGCGCGCCGGCGACCCCGGCGTCGGAGGGGGCAGCCGTGCCGTCCTGCCCGGCGACCGCGCCGAGTGCCTCCAGCAGCACCGGCAGGCACTCGCCGCCCTCCACATCGAGGCGGTTGCGGTACTCGTGGTAGCGCTCGCGGGTGACGATCAGCAACCGGGCCAGGCCCTCGCTGCGCTCGGCGTACCGGCCGATCCAGAACAGATCCGACAGCACCCGCGGGGAACTGATGAACTCAGTACCGCTGGGCAGTCTCACCGACGGAACCGTGGCCGTCTGCTCGGCACCGCTACGTGTCAGCGGCCGGACCCAGATATCCTTGGCTGCAGCGGTTTTCAGCCGGTAGGCGCCGGACCCCGGGGCAAGCACGTAACCCAGGCCGCCCACCATCGGAGCGTATCCCCCGCGCTGGGCGACGGTGAACAGCCGAAGGCCCACGCTGGCCGCCGAGAGTGCGCCCGGACGGCGGTTGACCGGAGCGGTGGAGAACTGCGGCAGTTCCTGGCCCAGCCACTGCCACGGCTCGGCGTCGATCCGCGCAGCCAGTTCGGCGCGCTGGGCCGCCGACAGGGTGGGTCCGACGATGGTGCGGGCGTCGACGGCCGACTTGATCACCAGGGTGGACAGCCGGGCCAGGATGTGCGAGCGTTCCCTGTCCTCCCCGGCCCAGAAGTACCGGGGGCAGTCCAGCAACGGTTTCTCACCCAGCAGCAGGTCGGCCAGTTCCGGCAGGAACCGTTGCAGCCCAGCACTTTCCAGGATCCCACTGCCGAGGCTGTTGACCACGCTGACCGTGCCGCGCCGCTGGGCCTCGACCAGACCGGCCACGCCGAGCCGGGAATCGGGCCGAAGATCCAGCGGGTCGGCGTACTCGGCGTCGACGCGCCGCAGCACCACGTCGACGCGTTTGAGCGTCCCCAGGGAGCGCATCCACAGTTCCCCGTCCCGGACCACCAGGTCGGCGCTCTCGACGAGCGGGAACCCCAGCACGGTGGCCAGGTAGGCCTGATCGAAGGCGGTCTCGGAATGGATGCCGGGACTGAGAACCACCACGACCGGATCCTCGGCGGTCTCCGGGGCGGCCTCGATCAGCGCCAGCCGCAGCGCCTGCGCGAACGGCGACGCCGGCCGGGGCCGGATCCGTTCGTAGAACTCCGGGACCGCCTGCGCGACGACCCGGCGGTCGGCCAGGGCGTAGCCGGCGCCGGACGGGGCCTGCGTCCAGTCGGCGTTGACCAGGAAGCTTCCCCCGGCGCTGCGGCTGACATCACAGCCCAACATGAACAGCTGGTTGCGCCGAGGGTCGTGCAGCCCGCGGGCCGCCCGGATGTAGCCGGGGTGGCCGAACACCAGTTCCGGCGGCAGGATCCCGCTGGCGAGCGCGCGCTGCCCGCCGTAGAGGTCGCCCAGCAGCGCGTCGAGCAACCGGGAGCGCTGCACCAGTCCGGCTTGCAGCACCTGCCAGTCCGACGCCGAGATCAGCAGCGGGATCCCGTCCAGACGCCACGGCCCCGGGACGGCGATGTCGTGACCGGCCGGCGCCCGGCCGATGTCGATGTAGGTGATGCCGTCGTTGTCCACCAGTGTGCGCAGCACCTCGCGTGAGCGGTCCAGCCCGTCGCGGCCGCGATCGCCGATGAGCTCGCCCAGTTCACGCCAGTCCGGCCGCAGCTCACCGGCCTCGTCGACGAACTCGTCGTAACCGGTGCTCCCCGGGCCGCGCACCTCGAAGAGCGCCTCCTGGGCCCGGGCGGCGGAGTAGCCCTCCAGCAGGCTGTCGGGATCGCGTCGGACGGCGTCGGGCGGGGCGGTCGGCACGGTTTCTGGGCCCGTCACCTTCCACCTCCCTGGGGGTCGGATTGCTCGTCGCGGCCCACTTCGCCCGGGACCGGTCCCGAGCCGCCGGGCCCCGGTCGGGCATAATAACCAGCACAGGTCGTCATACCTGCGCAAACGATCCGAAGGAGCATGCGAATGTCAGCTTTCCGACGCAGATGGCTGCCGATCGCCGCGGTTTGCCTGACGCTGCCCATCGCGTCGACCGGGCTGAGCGGCTGTTCGAAGAACGCCGACACCGCGGCCAAGGACGGCGCGTCGCAGTCGCAGGCTCCGGAGAAGCCGAAGACGCCCACCACCGGGACCGCCGGACGGCAGCCCACGGTGGCCGATTACATC
>VERS01000612.1 GCA_018882545.1 Mycobacterium sp. | reverse complement strand
GATCTAGAGACCCTTCGACATAGAGACGTCTCTGCATGCCGGCCCAGGCCCCTATGCCAACTCCGTCTAGCGTCAACTTTGCCGGCAGATCAGCGGAACCGGAGTTGGTCACATATTCGGCGAGGAGCTGCAAGTTGCGCTCCCACGTGTCGGCATGTGGTGTCCAACTCCAGTCGGGGAGATCCTCCAGCATTTGTTGACGGTCCAGGCTCAGGGTCGTCCGACGAGACCGTTGATTAGCCACCCACCGCCCGAGCTTGAGGCCCTCGAAAACGACATCGGGCTGTAGTCTTGCCGAGCCATACTTGGCGACGTACTTCTCCAAAAGTCCGTACCAGAACTCCCACGGCGCAGTCGTCGCGTCCACCAGGCGGGCATCAAAGGCGTGCGCGAAGTCTTTGCCCACCCTAGTCGGGATATCGACGTGAATCTTGCCGGGCAGCCTCGGCTTTGAGCCCTTGCGGCCCATTTCCCGACGTAGTGCATCGAGTTGCGCACCGAGTTCCTCGTCGTGAGCCCGAAGGGCCTTGATCACATCCCACACCGGCTTGAACACCGAGGAGTCCAACGCCATCTCGGCGTTCTCGTCGGTGTCGATGAAGACCGGGATGACGATGGTGCCGACGGTCTTGGTGTCGGACTTGCGGATCGCTCGGCCCACCGCCTGGACGATGTCGACCTCGGAGCGGCGCGGGTCGATGAACGCCACCCCGTCGAGGGCAGCCACATCGACGCCTTCTGCAAGGCAGCGGGCGTTGGCGAGCAGGCCGCGTTCTCCGTCGTCGAGGCGTTTGAGGTTTTGGATCAGCAGGCCGCGTTCGCCCGCTGACATTTCACCGGAGGCATGCTGTGACCACAGCCTGCCCTTGGGCCGCTGGCGGGCTGGCATCCAGTCCAGCACCGCCGGCATCGAGGCGGCGAACTCCCTAGCGGCCTTCACGCGGCTGTGGAAGGTGATCATGCGGCGGAGATCGAACTTGCGCATCGCTTTAGCCAAACCGATCTGGCCTGCCAGGGAGCGGGCGTCGGTCTTCTTTTGCCCGTCGATGGTGACGAGAGTTCCGCGCTCGGCCCAGTCCCGGTAGGTCGCGTCGTCCACACCGATGATCGCCACCTGGTAGTCGGTTAGCAGGTTGCGTTCGATCGCCTCGCCGAAGCTGAGCCGGTGGAAGACCTCCCCGAATCGGCTGTGGTCGTCCATCGAGGCGACTTCGTAGTCCGCGTCTTTGGCCGCACGCAGGATCCGCCCGGTGAAGTAGCGCGGTGTCGCGGTCATGAAAAGACGCCGTTTGGCTTTGATGGCGGTCGCGTCCAGCACGGTGCCGAACTCCGAGGACACCGGGCCTGCGACGCGGTGGGCTTCATCGGCGATCACCAGATCCAACGCTGGCACCCGGCCGAGAGCGAATGCCTTGGCGATCTGCGGCGATGATTGGTAGGTGGAGAACACCACGCGGGGTCCTGACCGCTTCCGCAGGAACTCCGCGATCACCTCGGGGTCGGTGGTGACCGGCACGCCCAGATCGCTGGTATGCGATACGGCGGCGTCTTCCCCGAGGCTGCCGACGGTCTCGTCGCTGCACACCGGCAGCGTGGCGAATGGCTTCTTCGGGTTGGCAACCTGCCACTCCCGCATCGTCTGCTTGAGCAGCGACAGCGACGGCACTAACACCAGAGTGCGCTCGGAAGCGAGTTTCTCGGTGATGAACCAGGCCGTCAGGGTCTTGCCGGTGCCGCAGGCCATGATGAGCTGGCCGCGGTCGGCGGTTTTGAAGCCCTTCACCACATCTTTGATTGCGGCCTGCTGGTAATCCCACGGCTTCTTCGGCGTCAGCGGCTTTGACGGTCGCAGCGCAGCCGGTGAAGTCGGCCAGTCCAGGTAGTCATCGGCCTCACGAAGCTGGGTCAGGCCGATGAACGGGATGCCGAGATCGTCCATCAACGTGACGGCGATGTGATGGCGTTTATCCGTCGTGCCGATCAGCAGGCGGTGGCTGAAGTGCGACCGACTGGACTCCGAGATGAACTTGTCCACGTCTTTCTTGCTGATGCTGTACGCGGGGTCGTATGCCTTGGCCTGGATCGCCCACAGCTTGCCGTCGTGGTCCTCGGCCACCAGGTCGATGCCAGCGTCGATACCCTTGCGTCCCGGCCAGTCGTCCCACAGCCACACCCGCTTCAGCAGCGGCTGATAGGTCGGATCGTTCTCCAGGAACCATTTGCATACGGCCTCGAAC
>VERS01000032.1 GCA_018882545.1 Mycobacterium sp. | reverse complement strand
TCACGCCGGACGAACTGGTGGCGTCGGCCGACGCGGTGGGCATAGGGGCGAACGCAGTGCCCACACCCAGCGCCACAGCCAACGCGCCGACCCGGCCCACGTAGCGGGCATAACGCGGAGCCGAGCGACCGTCGCATCCGGGTGGCCAGGAATCGTAAGCGGACACAGCAACCTCAATTTGCCTATGGGGGCGGTCAGCCCCCAACGGTTTCCGGAACGCTTGCAGCAGCCAACTTCGGATGAGCAGCCACCGAGGGACCTGCGAAGATTATGTGATCAGGTATGGCTGACGCAATCCGTGAAATTACTTAACGCTGAGGTCGAGCGGTTCCTCAATGCGGTGTGAAGCTCTTCCGCCGCTCCGCCAACTCATCCTGAATCTGGATATTCAACTGCTTGCTGATCCCGTAGAACGTCAAGGCGAAGACCGCGATGAGGAACGTGACTGCCGGAAAAACACTGGCGGTCAGCCGAATGCCGAGGAGGGCGTGCTCGGACTGGACGGCATTCGGGACGTAGCCGTAGGCGGCGAGCAACCAGCCACAGACGGCGCCGCCGATTCCCAGTCCGGCTTTCAGGGCGAACACAATGCCGGCGAAGACGACGCCTGTGGCGCGGCGCCGCGTTGTCCACTCGGCGAAGTCCGCTACGTCGCCCATCATGGCCCACAGCAGCGGAATCGTCGGACCGTAGGCCAAGGATTTGAGGAGGTTCAGAGCGAAGGCCAATTCGACCGCGTCCGAGGGCACCATGAAGAACAGCAGGGTGAACAAGGTGGTGAACGAAAGTCCGACGAGAAACACCAAACGTTTACCGAACCGAATGGCCAGCCATTTGGAGGCCAGTACGCCGAAGATCGTGACGAGCTGGCCGCTCATATTGAACAGACCGAATGCGACAGAGGTGACGTTCGAGCGGTCCTCTTTCACGACCAACCCGAAGGCATTGAGAAATCCGTGCCACCCCGACGTCGCGACCTGTGCGCCGTCGGTCGCCGTGACAAGGCCCCACGATTGCAGGAACGAGAACAACTGCTCTTTGTCCATGTAGTAGGTGAAGAAATAGAACATGGCACTGCCCCAGAGTGCGAGCGTGATGAAAAGGAACAGTGTCAGCGCAAACATGGACTTCCACGGCGTGTTCTTGAGTAGCCCGGCGAATTCCAGCCTCGGCGAGGACTTCTGATCCGGATCGGGATGAATGCGTTCCCGAACGCTGAGGAAGGTGATGACGAAGAAGACCACGCTGAGAGCCGCGAATATTCCGATGGCACGCGACCAGCCCTTGGCGGCGTCTCCGCCGCCCAACTTGTCGACGAGTGGCAGCATCAAGCCCTGGATCATGAACGCTGCCGAAATGGCGAAGAAGAACCTGTACGAGGACAGGCTGGTGCGTTCGTTGATGTCGCCGGTGATGACACCGTTAAGAGCGGAGTACGGGAGGTTGTTGACGGAATAAACGGTCATCAGCAGGATGTATGTGACAAAGGCGTAAATCAGTTTGCCTGTCGACCCGAAATCGGGAGTCGTGAACGCCAGGTAGAAAAAGAAGGCGAACGGGATTGCAGACCACAGTACCCAAGGTCGGAACTTACCCCATCGTGTATTGGTACGGTCCGCAATAACGCCCATGACCGGGTCGAACATCGCATCCCAGAATCGACCGACGAGAAGCAGGGTGCCTGCCGCCACGGCAGAAATTCCGAAGACATCGGTGTAAAAACCCAGCTGAAAGACGAGCATCGTCTGAAAGACGAAATTGGCTGCCGCATCGCCGAAGCCGTAACCGATCTTCTCTTTTACAGACAGTTTGCCGCCCGAGGTCGGCGGCTTGGAACCAATCACGGCTCGTTCACCCAGGAACGCAGTAGGTGCTTTTGCACCTTGCCGTTGGAGTTCCGCGGTAGTTCGTCGAGGAGTTCGAGCCGGGCCGGTAGGTACCATTCGGTCATCCCCTGATCCGTGAGGTGCCTGCGCAGTTCGGCCAGGGTGGGCGGTGTGTCTCCTTTGACGGTGATGACGGCGCACGCAAGCTCACCGGCATGCTCGTCGGGATAGCCGACCACCGCGACGTCAGCGACAGCGGGGTGTTCGCGCAGCGCGTCTTCGACATCGGCGATCGGGATCATGAACGCACCGCCTACCCTGTCGCTGACGCGGCCCTGTAATCGGATTCCGCCACGGCCATCCCAGGTGACGAGATCGCCGGTGTCATACCAGCCTTCGTCACGCTCACTGATGACGGTCAGCGCGTTATCGTCGCCGTGAAGGGTGCCAAGACACACCGCCGGACCGCGGACGAAGAGTCGCCCCGGCTGCGCCGCCGTGACCGGGTCGTCGGAGCGGACGTCGAACTCGTAGCTCGGGAACGGCCGTCCGGTGCTGTGCAGCGTCCAGTCGATGGGGTCCTCGGCCCTGGTCATCGCCGCGCAGCCGACTTCCGTCATGCCCCACTCCGACCGAAGCCCGAGGCCGAACGTCGCAATCACGTCGCGCACCACCTGGCTCGGAATCGTCGTGCCGGTGGCGGCCATGACGCGCAGTGCCGGCAACGGCCTTCGATGCTGCGCCGCCGACACGGCCACCAGTTGGCTGAAATAGGTTGGTGCGGCCATCATTACGGACACATGGGCGGCGTCGATGACCTCCAGCCCCGATGAGCCCGACCATGAATCCAGCAGGACGGCCCGAGCCCCGGTCTGTAGCGGAAGATGCAGCGCGAAAACACCACCGAGGCTGTACATCGCGCTGTGCGGGGTGAAGACGGCATCGGACGGAGTGATCGCCTCGGCGGCGGCCAGTCCGGCACTGCCCGCATACCAGGTGTTCTGCGTCCCGAGTACGCCCTTGGGTTGGCCCGAAGTGCCTGAGGTGTAAAGGATGATGGAGACCGCGTCGGGATCCTCATGCGCCTCCTCGAGCGCTACGGGGTGTCGCCGCTCCCACGCGGTGTTCTCGAAGAATTCGCTGAAGTCGATCTCGGTGCCTGATTCCGATTGCCCGAATACGACGAGGTGGCGCAGACCCGGAAGCCGGGGGACGAGCGAACGGGCAAGGTCCGCATGATCAAAACCGTCCCATCGGTCGACGGTTATGAACACCCCGGCGGCCGCACGGACGAGGAGGCGCTCGAGCTCGCGGCCCCGAATGGTCGTCATCACCGGCGCGATGACGGCACGAAGCCGGGCCGCCGCGACGTACAGGGCGCACGCCTGCCACCAGTTCGGCAGTTGCATCGCAACGACATCTCCCGGGCGGACGCCGAGCTCATACAGCGCACCGGCAAACCGTTCCGCCATCTGGGCATACCTACGGTAGGTGACGGTCGTGCGCGGCCGGTCCCCGGCGAACGCCTCGATGGCCACCGCATCGGGCGACGCATCACGCCCCTTGCGAAGATCGCCGACGAGTCCGGTATCCCGCCACCAGCCGTTGTGCCGGTACCGCTGCGCCAGGTCCGGAGATGGTCGCAGAGTCGCGAAACCCGCGTCGTCCGAGTTCATTTGCACTCCTTCTCCGCACATATGGCGCTAGTCAGCGACGACGGAGCGTGTCGGCTCTCGAGCTTGGACCGGCGCCCTGCTATCTGCCAACTCAATTGAGACTGGGGGTTGCCCGTGTTTCGTGGACGTCGGTTACGCGGCCTGGGTGGCCGCTGTGGAGATCCGCGCTCGAAGGCTACCGGAAGTCCTTGCCGATCTTTGCGATCTTGTTCGCGTTCATCTCGGTCGGCGCGCCGGAGTCAACCCGCCAATCGGAGATCAGCGTGAAGGATTCATGGGTAGTGTTGGGCGCCCCACCTACCGAAGACACGGACGGCGGATCAACGAAAGGCTGGGTGCCAAGTTGGTGGAGAAGACCGCAGACCTCATCGCTGACGAGGAATGCCTGGACTGTGGTTACGAGCCGGAACTGCAGCGGACTCTGGGCTCCTTCCAGATCTTCGCGATCTCGTTCGCGTTCATCTCGGTGGCCGTCGGGATCTTCGCGACCTATGACTCGGTGCTCACCACTGCCGGCCCGGTCGGCATCTGGCTGTGGATCTTCGCCGCAGTGGGACAGACCCTGGTCGCCCTGGTGGTGGCGCAGTTCGCGGCCCGCATAGCGCTGAGCGGTTCGTCCTACCAGTGGGCCTCGCGGCTGGCCAGCCCCAAGATCGGCTGGCTGTTCGGCTGGCTCACGTTCTGGTACTTGGCAATCGCCGTGGTGGCACTCGACAATGCCCTTGCGAGCCAGGCGCTGATGCCACTGATGGGGATGCCGGAGAACGAGCACACCGCACGACTGCTCACCGTGGCGATCCTGGTGATCCAGGCGATTCTGGTGATCGCCTCGACCCGACTGCTCGGGTTGATCACCTCCAGTGCGGTCGGCATCGAACTGGGCATCGTCGTGGTGCTGATGATCGCACTCACCGCCGTTGTGCTCCTCACCGGCAGCGGCAGCCTGGACAACCTGACCTCACGTGGGGTCACCGCCGCCGACCCCAACTACTTCGCCATCGGCGGCGGACTCATGGCTGGGATGATCATGGGCCTGACCACGCTGGTCGGCTTCGATTCCGCGGCCAACCTCGCCGAGGAGGCCAAGGATCCGTTCCGCAGCGTTCCGCGGGCCATCGTGGCGTCGGTGGTCGCGGCCGGAGTGCTGGGGTTGCTGTTCCTGATCGCGCTCACCGTCGCGATCAAGGACATCCCGGCCGTCACCTCCAGCGGTTCGCCGGTCGCCGCCATCATCAACAGCCAGCTCGGACCGGTCGCCGAGCGAATTCTTCTGGCGCTCCTGGCATTTGCCATGTTCGGTGCTGGGATGGTCGTGATGGCCGCGTGCGCACGGCAGGTGTTCGCGATGGCGCGCGATGCGCGCTTCCCCTTGCACGCGCTGATGCGCAAGGTCAACCCGCGCACCCAGACTCCCGTCGCGGCGACGATCCTGATCCTGGCCGTCGGGGTGGTCCTGATGTTCGCCCTGCCGGGCGAGGCGCTGTTGCAGTTGATCATCGGTTCGACGATCCTGCCCGCACTCATCTACGGCGCGATCGTGATCCTCTATCTCGCGGTCCGTAAGCGACTCGAGCACAAGCAGGGCGGGTTCAGCCTGGGACGTTTCGAGGTCCCCATCGCCGTCGCCGCACTCATCTGGGAGGCGATCGTGCTGGTTGTCCTCGTCACGCCCGGTGACGCCACCGTGCCCACCCTGATCGTCGCCGGCCTGATCCTCGCCGGCGGGGTCTACTTCGCATACCTGCGCATCGCGCACCCCGCTGTTCTCGAAACCGAACCGGGCGCGGACATTTTCGCGGCGGCCGCCCCGAAGGAGGCTGTGTGAACCCCGCGCCTGTGTCTCCGGCCGGACTGACCGGCCGGGTCGTGCGCCCCGGCGACGCCGGCTACCCGGCGGCCAGCGCCGGGTGGAATCTGCTGTTCACCCACGACCCGATGGCCGTCGTCTTCGCCCAGGAGACCCGCGACGTGGTCAACGCCCTGACGTGGGCGCGGCGCCACAACGTTGACATCCGGGTGCGCAGCGGCCGGCACTGTCTGGAGGGCTGGTCCAACGTCGACGGCGGGATCGTCATCGCCGTCAGCGACATGAAGTCGGTGACGGTCGATTCGGCGTCGGGCACCGCCACTGTCGGCGCCGGACTCAACCAGCTGGAAGCCGTTACCGCCCTTGGAAAATACGGTCTGGCGGCGCCGACCGGGGGCGAGGGGACCGTTGGCCTGGTGGGGGCGACCCTGGGCGGCGGCCTCGGCCTGCTGACTCGCAACTTCGGGATGGCGTCGGACAGTCTTCTCGCGGCGGAAGTTGTCATCGCTCCGGGTTCGGGCGGAGCTGAGGTCGTCGTCGCCGATGAAAGGTCGAATCCCGATCTGCTGTGGGCGCTGCGCGGCGCCGGGAACGGCAACTTCGGGATCGTCACCTCGCTGACCTACCGGGTCCATCCACTGACGCAGACTGTCTACATCACCGCGGTCTGGCCGGGGATCGGCGCGCTCGGGGAGGTCTTTGAGGCCTGGCAGCGCTGCGCCCCGAACGCCGACAGCCGACTGACCACTCAACTCGAGATACACCGTGACGATGTCATGCTCGTCGGTGTTCTCGCGTCCGGTTCGGAAGCGGAGACCGCCGAAATGCTGGGGCCGATCCTGACCGTCGGTGCGCCCGAGGTGAGCATGACGACCGCGGACTGGGCTGTGAACTACGCCGGATTCCAGATACCGCACGACCGCGAACCGGCGAACTGGAAGTTCACCTCGCATTTCGTCTACGAGCCGTTCCCACCCGAGGCGATCGAGGTGATCGGATCGTTCATGGCGAAGGCCCCGACGGCGGAGTCCAACTACTTCGCCAACGCCTTCGGCGGAGCCGTCCGGGGCAGCGAGCCCTCCGGGGGTTCGGCATTCGCGCACCGCAACGCCCTGTTCTACGCCGAACCGGGCGCGGCCTGGGGCACCCGCGGGAGCATCCCGGCCGCCCGGGACCCGCTGACCGGGGCCTGCCTGGACTGGATCGCCGAGTTCACCGACGCGCTGCGACCGTACGTTGACGGCGCCTACGTCAACGTGCCCAACGCGGGAGCTACCACCTGGGACAGCGACTACTGGGGCCCCAACGTTGTGCGGCTTCGCGGAATCAAAGCGAAGTACGATCCCGACAACGTGTTCCGCTTCGATCAGAGCATCCCAATCACCACAGGGTGACCGGGGAGTGGGCGGCGCAGAACCCGGCCCCGGTCGCTACGCTGCCGACCTCGCGGATTTGAAGCGGGAGTGCTCGTGGCCGGGGCCGGGCGACGCCGGCTGAGCGCGTTTGGCCTACGCCTGCGGCGGTGCGATACGCTATCGGGGCTTCACGCGGGGTGTGGCGCAGCTTGGTAGCGCGCTTCGTTCGGGACGAAGAGGTCGTGGGTTCGAATCCCGCCACCCCGACCGTGTGACGGGTCAGGAAACCGGCAGTTTCGAGCCGGCCCGCTCGTCCAGCGACGAGCCCGACAATCATCGCCGCCAGGGCGATTCCCCACCGAGTGATCGCCTCGTTGACAAGCATCCGGGGGTAGAGGGAGTTCGCGTCTGGCCGAGACCGGCGCCATGGGCTGGGTCATCGCAGACATCGGATGGCAACCCTCACACCGCGGCGGCCCTGCGCTGGCGCAGGATCCACACCTCGGCGATCAGATAGACCAGCAGCGAAACGACGACCGCGGCGATGATCGCCGGGTATCTGCCGCCGAGGCCGTCGGCGGAGGTCTGCCGGAGCAGGATGCCGGCGAAAGCCCAGACCAACACCAGACCGTAGGCCACGTCGCGGTTACGCAGCATCGTGACAGTTCCGATGACCATCGCCACCAGGATGATGGCCACCGCCCAGGTGGAGTCGGCGATGCCGAAGCCGTCCCAGCGCCAGTAGACCAGCAGCACGCTGATATTGGCGACGACGGCGACCGTCGACCAGCCGAAGTAGACGCTGAACGGTATCCCGATGAACCATCGCTGGCGCCCAGTCGGATTCGCGCGGCGCACAATGGTGACGATCAGGCCCAGCAGCACCAGGATTGTGATCAGCAACACCGCCGACAGCGGGATCAGGTCGTAGTGCCAGGCGAAGATCCAGGCGGTGTTGGTCAGCGAGGACAGCGCGAAGAGCACACCGACCCGGTTCAACAGCGCGGTGTCGGCGGCGGTGTCCGGCCGGTCCCGGAACAACCCGAGTTGATACAGCACGTGCGCACCGAGCAGCAGGTAGATCACCCCCCAGATGGAGAAGGTGATTCCCGCCGGGGTGAACAGATTCGGGTAGGCATCGGAGACGTCGCCGGTGCTCCGTCCGTTCAGGGGTAGGCCGTTGGCGGCGCCGTTGGCGGCGATCATCACCAGATACGTCGCCACCACCAGGATCTTGATCGGGGTGCGACTCGTCGTCGGCTGGTGGTCTCCCGTCATCAGACCTGCCCGGCGGCATGCCGGCCGGCGGTCCGGCCGGAGAACAGGCAGCCGCCGAGGAAGGTTCCCTCCAGGGCGTTGTAGCCATGCACCCCGCCGCCGCCGAATCCGGCGACCTCCCCGGCGGCATACAGACC
Organism: Mycobacterium sp.; assembly: GCA_018882545.1. Lineage (GTDB taxonomy): Bacteria > Actinomycetota > Actinomycetes > Mycobacteriales > Mycobacteriaceae > Mycobacterium. The sequence goes on along the minus strand of VERS01000032.1, from coordinate 1,689 downwards.
GGGGATCGGGTTGCCCTTCGCATCCATCGCCCGCGAGGACAGGTCAGTCTGGATGCCGCCGAGGGTCTTGCGGGTCAGAATGTGCAACTTGACCCCGATCAGGGGGCCGGCCTGCGGGTCGAGGATCCGGTGCGGTGTGGCGGTGCGCGCGATACGGTCGCCAAGATAGCGGCGGGAGTTCCGGATCCCCTGCACCTGAGCATCTTTGGCGTAGGGATTGGCGATCTGGCGGTCTCGCGCCTCGATCTGGCCGCGGATGGCCTGGGGATCCAGCAGCGGCTCGTCGGTGAGCTTGTTCATCAGTGCGACGAGTTCCTCGAGGGTGTCGGCCACGACGAAGTCCGCGCCCCGGGATTTGAACGCCTCGACCGGCGCCGGCGCACCCTTGCCCATCAGTCGGGCGCGCAGCATGCCGACCTTGTCGTGGTTGGTGATGTCGGGGTTCTGTTCAGAGCCCGACAGCGCGAACTCCTTCTCAATGATCTTCTGGGTCAGAATGAACCAGCTGTGGTCATAGCGCGCGATCTCGGGGTCGGTTCGCAGATAGCGCAAGGTGCCGAGGGTGTCGTAGCCGGGAAGGTAGGGGGCGGGCAGGCGACGACCCAACGCGTCGAACCACATCGACGACGGGCCGGGCAGGATCCGGATGGCGTGTCCTGGCCAGATCGGATCCCAGTTCTGCACACCTTCGGTGTAGTGCCACATCCGGTCCCGGTTCACCAATCGCACCCCGCTGTCGGCGGCGATGTCGAGCATCCTGCCGTCGACGTGGGCCGGCACACCGGTGATCATCGACGTCGGCGGGGTTCCCATCCGCGGCGGCCAGGACCGGCGCACGACATCGTGGTTGCCGCCGATCCCACCGGTGCTCAGGATGACCGCCTGCGCGTTGATCTCGAAGTCCTCCATCCGATCCCGGTTGGTCGGCGCCCCGCGCGGGGCGTGATCGGGGGCGAGCACCACTCCGCGCACACCGCTGACCGCCCCGCCGGCGAACACCAGTTCATCGACGCGGTGCCGGTGATGGAAGCTCAGCAGCCCGGCATCAGCGGCAGCGAGGGCGGACTTGACGAACGGTTCGACTACTCCCGTTCCGGTGCCCCAGGCCACATGGAAGCGGGGCACGGAGTTGCCGTGCCCGTCGGCCCGCAGGTCACCCCGTTCGGCCCAGCCGACCGTCGGCAGGAAGGTGATCCCGTGGCCGTTCAACCATGACCGCTTCTCGCCGGCGGCGAACTCGACGTAGGCCCGGGCCCACCTGACGGCCTGGACGTCCTCGTCATCGAGTCGGTCGAAGGCCGCACTGCCCTGCCAATCGCTCCAGGCAAGTTCGAAGGAGTCCTTGATGCCCATCCGGCGCTGTTCGGGGCTGTCGACCAGGAACAGCCCGCCGAACGACCAGAACGCCTGCCCCCCGAGGTTGGCGGCGTTCTCCTGGTCGAGTACCGCCACCCGCTTGCCGCGGCTGGTCAGTTCATGGGCCGCCACCAGCCCGGCCAGTCCGGCACCGACGACAATCACATCCGTCTTCATCGGTCAGAGCCGTTCCTTGACCGCCGCCGACAGCCGCGCCCCGTCGGCCTTGCCTCCGGCGATGGCGGTGGCGGCCTTCATCACCAGGCCCATCTGCCTGACCGAAGGTCGTTCGCCGATGTCCTCGGCCACCTGTGCAATAGCGGTGTCCACGAC
>VERS01000611.1 GCA_018882545.1 Mycobacterium sp. | reverse complement strand
GTGCGCAGCCGCAGCGCCGGCGGGCGGTCCCGGCGCCGCCGCGAGCGCTGCGCGGCGGACAGCGCGCGGCAGGTGCCCGGGTAGGCCCCCTCCGGGGCGTGCGGGGCCCGGGGTGCCTCCAGGATTTCCCTTCGGCTGCAGAAGCATTCGTAGACCAGGTCGCGCCGTGTCAGGTCCGCGACCGCCGCGTCGTAGCGCTGCGGGTGCGCCGACTGCCACTGCGGGGCCTCGTCCCAGGTCAGACCGATCGCCGCCAGATCGGCCAACTGCCGCCGGGCCACGTCGGCGTGGGTGCGGTCGTCGAGGTCCTCGACCCGGATCAGAAACCGCCGTCCCGTCGACCGGGCGAACAGCCACGCCAGCACCGCCGTGCGAAGGTTGCCGATGTGCAGATCGGCTGACGGGCTGGGTGCGAACCGGCCCGCACCCGTGGACGCCACCACCGCAATCTAACGTGGGAGCGGTGGACCTGCCCGTCATGCCGCCGGTGCAGCCCATGCTCGCCAAAGCCCGGGCCGCCGTACCCGACGAGCCCGCCGTGTGGTCCTTCGAGCCCAAGTGGGACGGCTTCCGCGCACTGGTCTTCCGCGACGGCGACGAGGTGGTCTTGCAGTCCCGCAACGGCCGCGAACTCGGCCGCTACTTCCCGGAGTTGGTGGCGGCCCTGCGCGCGGAGTTGGCCCCGCGCTGTGTGCTCGACGGCGAGATCGTGGTGCCTCGGCAGGTCGACGGGCGCACCCGGCTGGACTGGGACTCGCTGTCCCAGCGCATCCACCCCGCCGAGAGCCGGGTTCGCGCACTCGCCGAGCAGACCCCCGCGCACTTCGTCGGCTTTGACGCACTCGCCGCCGGGGACCGGTCGGTACTGGGCGAGCCGTTCCGGGTGCGCCGCGTGGTCCTGACCGAGTCGGTCGGGGCCGGGCCCTGGTGCCACGTCACGCGCACCATGGAGGATCCGCGCCGGGCCGCCGAGTGGCTCACCACCTTCGAGGGCGCCGGACTGGACGGGGTGATCGCCAAACGCCTCGACGGCCGGTACCTGCCCGGCCAGCGCGACATGGTCAAGGTCAAGCACGCCCGCGACGCCGACTGCGTGGCGATGGGCTACCGCATGCACAAGAGCGGCCAAGGTGTGGGGTCGATCTTGCTCGGCCTCTTCGGCGACGACGGTGAGCTTCAGATGGTAGGTGGGGCAGCGTCATTCACCGCCAAGGACCGGATTCGGCTGCTGGCGGAACTGGAGCCGCTGCGGGCGGGGTCGGCCAGGGACGGCGAGCCGAGCCGGTGGAATCCGACGGCCGACAAACAGTGGGTCCCGATCCGGCCGGAGCGGGTTGCCCAGGTGGCCTATGACCAGATGGAGGGGGCCGGGAACTGGCGGCGGTTCCGGCACACCGTCCGGCTGATCCGGTGGCGGCCTGACCGCGACCCGGCCAGCTGCACCTTCGACCAGCTCGACGCACCTTTGCGCTACGACCTCCGCGACGTGCTGGAGGAGCGGTGAGCGCAGCGGCCGAGGAGATCGACGTCGACGGTGTCGCGGTGCGAATCACCAACCGGGACAAGGTGTTCTTTCCCGAACTCGGTGCGGCCGGAACCAAAGGCGCCCTGATCGACTACTACCGCGCCGTGGCGTCCGGACCAATGCTGACCGCGCTGCGGGACCGGCCCACCCACCTGCAGCGATTTCCCGACGGCATCGGCGGCGAGATGATCTACCAGAAGCGGGTGCCGAGGAAACATCCCGACTACCTCAAGACCTGCCGGGTGAGTTTCCCGTCCGGGCGAACCGCCGACGCGCTGATGGTCACCCACGCCTCGGCCGTCGTCTGGGCCGCCCAGATGGGAGCGATCACGTTGCATCCCTGGCAGGTTCGCTGCCCGGACACCGAGCACCCCGACGAACTGCGGATCGACCTGGATCCGCAACCCGGCACCGGCTTCGCCGAAGCCAGAGCCGTCGCCGTGGACAGCCTCAAGCCACTGCTGGACGAACTCGGACTCGTCGGTTACCCGAAGACCTCCGGTGGCCGCGGAATCCATGTCTTCCTGCGGATCACCACCGACTGGGACTTCATCGCGGTGCGCCGTGCCGGCATCGCGCTGGCGCGTGAGGTCGAACGCCGGGCGAGCGATCTGGTGACCACGGCCTGGTGGAAAGAGCAACGCGGGCAGCGGATCTTCATCGACTACAACCAGAATGCCCGGGACCGCACCTTCGCCGCCGCCTACTCGGTGCGGCCCACTC
>VERS01000610.1 GCA_018882545.1 Mycobacterium sp. | reverse complement strand
GCCGCCAACAGCCCGACGACCTGCACGGCCTGGGCGGAGACCCGGCTGACCTTGCGGTCGATTCCCGCGCTGCCCAACGGCTGGACCTGGCGGACCCCCAACATCGGCACGCTGATCAAGAACCAGAACGCACCGGTCGCCAAGGCGCTGGATCTCTTCGAGCCCAAAATCGCTCCCGAACCCGCCGATGTGGCACGGGCCGCGCAGCAGTACGTCGCGGCGCGACGCGAGCAGATCCAGACGCTCAACGACCGCACCTACACCCCAGAGGTGGGTGCTGCGGTCGATGCGGCCCTTACCCGGCTCAACACACTCTGCGGAATTCCCGCCGACGGCAGGCCGGTCTGACGCGAGGGATCCCTCAGTCGGTGTCGGCGGCGTCGGCGGTGCCGGCCTCTGAGGCGGTCAGCGCGGCCTCGATTCGGGCCCGCGCCCCGGCCAGGTGCTCCTCACAGCGGCGAGCCAACGCCTCACCGCGCTCCCACAGCGCCAGGGAGGCGTCCAGATCCAGACCGCCCTGCTCCAGGATCCGCACCACCTCGATCAGTTCGTCGCGGCACTGCTCGTAACCCAGTTCGCTGACCGGTGTCTCGCTCATCCGGCGACGTCCTCCTGCCCGGTGCTGACGGCGCCCACCGCGCCGTCGGCAAGCCTGATCCGCAGTGCCGTGCCGGCCGGCGCATCCGCTGTCGCCCGCAGCACCCGCCCCGAACCGGCCCGGGATTCGGTGATCTGCACCACCGCATAGCCCCGCGCCAGGGTCGCCGCCGGCCCGAGCGTGGTCAGCCGGGCCCGCAGATGCCCCACCCGCTCGGACTGGGCGGCCACCAACCGGCTGATATCGCGGCGCGCGGCGGCACGGGCCCGTTCGGTCTCGGCGGCCCGCTCGGCGACCATCCGGACCGGCTCGCGCAGCGCCGGCCGGCTACGCAGGGCGGCCAGCGTGTGTTGTTCGCGTCCCACCCAACTGCGCAGCGCCCGCGCACTGCGGTGCCGCAGTTCGGCCACCCGGGCCGACTCCGCGGCGGTGTCGGGCACCACCCGCTTGGCGGCATCGGTCGGGGTAGCCGCCCGGACGTCGGCGACCAGGTCGCACAGTGGGTTGTCCGGCTCGTGACCGACCGCGCTGACCACCGGTGTGCGGCAGGCGGCGATCGCCCGGCACAGCGTCTCATCGGAGAACGGCAGCAGATCTTCGACGCTGCCGCCGCCGCGCGCGATCACGATGACATCGACCTCCGGATCGATGTCCAGCTCACGCAACGCCTCGACGATCTGGACGACGGCGGTGGGTCCCTGTACGGCGGTGTTGCGGATGGCGAACCGCACCGCCGGCCACCGCCCGGCGGCGACTGTCGTGACGTCGTGTTCGGCGGCTCCGCCGCGACCGGTGATCAGGCCGACCAGGTTGGGCAGGAACGGCAGCGGCCGTTTGAGTCGAGGGTCGAACAGCCCCTCGGCGTCGAGCAAACGGCGCAACCTCTCTATGCGGGCCAGCAATTCCCCGAGCCCCACTGCCCGAATTGCGCTGAGTCGCAGTGAAAATGACCCGCGCCGGGGATCGAACTGTGGTTTTCCGCAGACCACTACCTGGGTGCCTTCGGCCAACGGGACGGGCGCGCTGCGGACCAGTTCGCTGCTGGCGGTGACCCGCAGCGACATGTCGGCTGCGGGGTCACGCAGCACCATGAACGTGGTCGGACCGCGGCTGCGGATCTCGGTCAGCTGGCCTTCCACCCAGACGATGCCGAGCCGTTCGATCCAGCCTGCAACCCGGATGGCGACGGCACGAACCGGGAACGGGTTCTCGGCCGAACTACCCGGCGCGCTGTTCACTTGGCGGTCGCGCGGGTGATCCTGTTGGCCAGCAGAGTCTGGTAGGGCGCCCGGGCCTTGGCGGCCTCCTCATAGGCCAGTAGAGCCCGCAGATCGGCCACGCTCAGCGACTGGATCCGCGCCCGCAACTGGGCCAGCGTCAACGACTCGTAGTCCAGTTCGACCGCGATCGGCGGTGGGCTGGCGCCCGGTCTGCTCGCCGTGGGCGCCTTGGGGGCCTTGCTCTTGGCCGGCCCGGGCTTGGGCTTGCCGGGCTGCTTGGGGCCGCTGTCGGTGATGTCATCGGTGACCGAATACAGCGCGAAACGACCCTCGGTCTTGCGCTCCCCGTTGGCTGACGGCCGCTGCGGCTCGGCGGGCAGGTCCTCGTCGAAGGTCGCCCAGTCCGGCTTCTCGTCCTTAGCCGGGAACATGG
>VERS01000609.1 GCA_018882545.1 Mycobacterium sp. | reverse complement strand
GCTATCCCTCGACCCACATCCTCAAGCCCACGACGGTCTGGCCCCACAGCGCGGAGAACGAAGCGGTCGTGCTTGCCCTGTCCCGGGCCTGCGGCCTGTCGCGCAACGAGGTGTGGGTTGAACGGATCGGCGACACCTCCGTTCTCGTCGCCGAGCGATACGACCGCGTCCTGGCCGACGACGGGACCATCCACCGCCTGCATCAGGAGGACATGTGCCAGGCCGCCGGAGTCCGGCCTAAAGACAAGTACCTGATCGGCCGCCCCTCCGACCGGATGGCACGGGTATTACGCGAGTTCGCCGCCTCACCGATCCGCGAAACCCTCGCCATCTACCGGCAAGTAGCGTTTCGCGCGTTGATCGGCGACGAGGACGGCCACGGCAAGAACTACTCCTTGATCCACGCCGAAAGCAGCGTCACCGCAGCGCCGCTGTACGACTCCCTGTGCACCCTGGCGTATCCAGACCTGTCCGGAACCATGGGGACACCGATCGGCGCGCAGCGATCGCTGGCGAAGGTCGACCGGCAAGCACTCGCCGATGAAGCCAGGGCGATGGGCATTCCGGCCGACGCAGCCACTCAAGCGATCGAGGAACTCGTCGACAACGTCCGCTCCGGAGTCGCCACCCTCGAGCCGGCACTGACCGAGGGGTGGCCGGCCGAGCCCATCATCGAGACGATCCTCGCCCGCGCACGGCGGCTTGAGTCGGGCCAACCACTCGGCGGGGCTGGGTCCACGCGCCCGCGGAGGCGAACGCTGGATGCCGCCACTGAGCAAAAGCGTCCAGCACCCACCCGACGCGCGTCGAATTCACCGAACTGACGTCGCCGGTTTGACGGTTACCGCCTGTGCTAGTTCGCATTCCAACCAATCCCAATCGATCCGCTCCTGCTCCAGCCGCACCCTCTCCCCCAAACCGCCCTCGACCAACTCCGCATACAACTCACGCTCATCACCGGTCAGTCGCGTCAGATTCGAGTGCGCCGGACGGTCCTCGGTCACCCAGCGGCCCCGGTGAGCCAGCATCCGCTTGACGTCGAGGAAACGCTGCTCGAAGTACTGGTCGCCGTCGACGGCGAGGCTGTCGTGGTGAGGTTGCGCAGATCCGAACGGAACTGCGCGACTTCCTGATTGGTGGTCGGCTCCTTCTCCAGGCGGATGTATCGGCCGGGGTTGTAGGGCACCGCCAGGGGCAGATCGTCGTTGGCGACGCGGTCGCGGAAGGACAGGAAGTCGCGCGGGCATCGACGTTGGCACCCATGTCGGCGCGCAGTTCGGGCCAGCGGCACAGGAAGTCCGCGCCTAACTTCACTTAACGGCATTAGCTCAGAGTGAGTTGCGGAGTGGATTTCGTTGCGTTCACATAGCGCACAGAGCGGCAAAGAGATCAGTCTCCACACCGGCCCAACCGTCTGGCCTCGGATGAGACCTTGCGTATAACCCTGGAGTTATATTAGTGTCGAAGTCGGCCTGAACCGTAATCCTCCTGGAAGAGGTCGAACGGTGGTTCTTCACGCTCAACGGTGAGGAGATGGCGGCCGTGACCGGAGCAATCGACCTCTTGGAGGCGGAAGGGCCGACCCTGGGGCGGCCGACCGTCGACAGGGTCAGCGGGTCGAAATTTCACCGCATGAAGGAACTGCGGCCCGCAAGTACCAGTATCAGGATCCTGTTCATCTTCGATCCCGATCGGCAAGCGGTACTGCTTCTCGGCGGCGACAAAGCTGGCAGCTGGACGAGCTGGTACGACGAGAACATTCCGATCGCCGACCGGCGATACGCGGACTGGCTTAAAGGAGGTGCGTGACCATGGCACGCGATTGGCGTGAGATCCGTGCTGAAGCCGTGGCCCGCGGTCGCGTTGATCCGAGGCGCGCGGATGCCGCACGCAAGGAGATGCACGACGCCGTCCAAGCGCAACGCCTTGCCGATATTCGCAAGGCGCATGGCCATGCTCGCCAGGCCGACGTCGCGGCGCTGATGGGCGTCTCGCAAGCGCGGGTGTCGAAACTCGAACGCGGAGATCTTTCGCACACCGAGTTAGGAACGCTGCAGTCCTATGTGACTGCGCTGGGCGGAACCCTGCGCATAGTGGCGGAGTTCGCCGGGGGCAGCGTGGAACTAAGTCAGACCTGATGTTTCGGGGATCCGGCGTTGCCCTCACGCATTGCCGACCTGACCTTGAATCTGCCGCCGGCGGTTCACGCCCGCGCCGAAGCGGCCAGCCGCGAGATCGCTCGATTCGATGC
>VERS01000031.1 GCA_018882545.1 Mycobacterium sp. | reverse complement strand
GACCAGGGCGGCGAGTTGGTCGCCGATATCGGCGGCCGCCTCACCGTGGGCCGCCCCGATGGTCGGCAGCGCCAGCCGCACCTGCTGAAGTGCACCCAGCGACTTCCCTGCACGCTGCAGCACCTCGGCGGTGGTCGGCGCCAGCTCCTGCCGGACGCGTTCGCGGGCCGATTCGAACGCCTCCCGGGTCCACACCGGGCCGGCGACGAGGACATCGACGGCGGCGTCGGCGCAGTCTTCCAACAGCGCGGCCAGGGATCCGTCCGGGTTGTTCCCCAGCGTCAATCGAGTGCGCGGGTCGAGACTCTTCTCCAGAGTCTTCACCGGCGAGGGTGCGGACAGCCGCAGCAGCCGGCGCAGACCACCCGGTGCCGCGGCGTCGCGCTCGGCCTCGGTGGCGAACACCCGAAGATCCACCGCCGCCGCGGCCTCGACGAGGCCGGGGTAGCCGCGCACCCCGCCCCGGCCGACGCTGCGCGGCAGTTCGTCGAGGTCCGCGGGCCATTCGCGCAGACCTTTTCGCTCCACGCCGTCGGCTACCGCTTCGACCACGGCACGGCGGGTCTGACCCGCCAACTGCTGCTGTAACGCCGCGAGGTCCTTACCGCGGGCCAGTTCAACGCCGCCGTCGCCCTCGACGGCGAAGGTGACCCGCAGGTGGTCGGGGATCCGTTCCGGATCGAAGGCGTTCAGTGGAACGAGAATCCCGCTGCGGCGGTGCAATTCGCGCTGCAGCGCCTCCAGCAGCGGCCCGTCGCCGGGATCGAGGTCGGCCAGCAGCGCCCGCGCGGTGTCCGGCGCCGGAACGAAGTTGCGCCGCAGATCCTTGGGCAGCGACCGGATCAGGGCGGTGAGCAGTTCCTCGCGCAGCGCCGGGACCTGCCAGCCGAACTCTGCGCCGCCCAGGCGGGCCAGCACGCCGACCGGGACGTGGACGGTCACCCCGTCGTCGGCCTGGCCCGGTTCGAACCGGTAGCTCAGCGGCAGCGCCAGGTCCCCGGCCTGCCAACGATCGGGCAGGTCGGTGCCCGCCGCCTCATCGGGGGTCCGCAGCAGGTCGGCGCGGGTCATCGTGAGCAGGTCCGGGTTGCGGTGGCGCTGTTTGCGCCACCAACCGTCGAAGTGTCGGGCCGAGACCACCTCGGCCGGGACGCGGGCGTCGTAGAACGCGTAGATCTCCTCGTCGCCGACCAGCAGATCGCGTCGCCGGGCGCGGTCCTCCAACTCGGCGAGCGCCGCACGCAGCGCCGCGTTGGCGGCGAAGAAGGGGTGGCGGGTCTGCCAGTCCCCGTCGACCAGTGCGTGCCGGATGAACAACTCCCGGGCCACCACCGGATCGACCGCCGAGTAGCCGACCCGGCGGCGGGCGGTCAGCGCCAGCCCGAACAGGGTGACCCGGGCGAAGGCCATGACCGCACCGCGGCGGGCGTCCCAGTGCGGCTCGCTGTAACTGCGGTGCACCAGATGGCCGGCGAGGCGTTCGACGGTTTCGGGCTCGACGCGGGCCGCGATCCGCCCGTAGAGCCGGCTGGTCTCCACCAGGTCGGCGACAACGATCCAGCGCGGCGGCCGTTTGGTGAGCACCGATCCCGGCGCCAGGACGAACCGGGCGTTGCGTGCCCCGAGATACTCCCGGGTGTCGCCCTCGCGCAGCCCGACGTGGGACAGCAGGCCAGCGACCAGGGCGGCGTGCACCCGTGCGGGATCGGCCGGTTCGGCGGACCCCTCACCATCCCGCAGGCCGATGCCTGCGGCGATGCCGCGCAACTGGCCGGTGAGGTCCTGCCATTCCCGCACCCGCAGGTAGTGCAGGTACTCCTCCCGGCACATCCGCCGGAATGCACTGCCGGACAGCGCCTTGCGCTGATCGCGCAGATACCGCCACAGGTTCAGATAGGACATGAAGTCAGACGTCTCATCGGCGAAGCGGGCATGCTTCTGGCGGGCCGCCTCCTCGCGGTCGGCGGGCCGCTCGCGGGGATCCGGGATGGACAGCGCCGCAGCGAGCACCAGGACCTGCGGCAGGCAACCCTCGGTGTCGGCCTGCAGGATCATCCGCCCCAGCCTGGGGTCCACCGGCAACTGGGCCAGCCGCCGGCCGACATCGGTGATCTGACCGGCATTGTCGAATGCTCCCAGTTCCTGCAGCACACCGATGCCGTCGTTGATGCTGCGTCGATCCGGCGGGTCCAGGAAGGGGAAGTCCTCGATGTCGCCGAGTCGCAGCGCGGCCATCTGCAGGATCACCGACGCGAGGTTGGTCCGCAGGATCTCCGGGTCGGTGAAGCGGGGTCTGGCCAGGAAGTCCCGCTCGGAGTACAGCCGGATGCACACACCGGGTGCGGTGCGCCCGCAACGCCCTGAACGCTGCGCCGCGGACGCCTGGGAAATCGGTTCGATCGGCAGCCGCTGCACCTTGGTGCGCCGGCTGTACCGGGAGATCCGCGCGGTGCCGGGGTCGATGACGTAACGGATGCCCGGCACCGTCAGCGAGGTCTCGGCGACGTTGGTGGCCAGCACCACCCGACGGGTCAGCCCGCTGGTGTTAGCGACGAACACCCGGTGCTGCTCGGCGGTCGGCAGCCGGGCATACAGCGGGAGCACCTCAAAACCGCGCCCGGGGCTGCGGAACGCGGTCCGGATCGCCTCGGCGGTGTCGCGGATCTCCCGCTCCCCGGAGAGAAAGACCAGCACATCACCCGGCGGCTCGGCGCGCAGTTCCCGCAGCGCATCGATGATCGCCTCGGTCTGATCGCGCGGTTCGACGCGGACCACCTCGTGGTCGGGGTCGTCGGGATCGCCACCCGAGGCGATGTCGACGCGGGACGGGGTTTCCTCGGCCGGTGCTGGTAATTCCAAGGGGCGGTAGCGGATTTCGACCGGATAGGTGCGCCCCGACACCTCGACGATCGGGGCCGGTCCGTCGGCGCCGGCGAAGTGTGTGGCGAAGCGCTCGGGCTCGATGGTGGCCGAGGTGATGATCACCTTCAGGTCAGGCCGGCGGGGCAGCAGCTGGCGCAGATAGCCCAGCAGGAAGTCGATGTTGAGGCTGCGTTCGTGGGCCTCGTCGATGATGAGGGTGTCGTAGCGCAGCAGGCGCCGGTCGCGTTGGATCTCGGCGAGCAGGATGCCGTCGGTCATCAACTTCACCAGGGTCCGGTCGCTGACCCGGTCGTTGAAGCGGACCGCGAATCCGATGGCCTCACCGAGCGGAACGCCCAATTCCTCGGCGATGCGTTCGGCGACCGTGCGGGCCGCCAGCCGCCGCGGCTGGGTGTGGCCGATGACCCCGCGCACCCCCCGACCCATCTCCAGGCAGATTTTGGGTAGCTGGGTGGTCTTTCCCGAGCCGGTCTCCCCGGCCACCACGACGACCTGGTGGGCGGCGATCGCCTCGGCCAGCTGCCCACGCCGCGCGCTGACCGGCAGATCCGGGTAGCTGATCACCGGCACGGCCGCGGTCCGGGCGGCCAGCACAGCCTCGCCCGCCGCGATCTGCCGGGTGAGAGCCTCCAACGCCCGGCCGGTCCCGGCGTCCGGGGGCGACCGCAGCGACTTCAGCCGCCGGCCCAACCGGGCGGCGTCGTGCAGCATCAGCCCGTCCAGTCGGGCATACGCCGCGCGCACCTCATCGCGGGATGCCTGGGACACTGGTCTGAGGATAGTTGCGTCCGGATCGCGTGACACCGTGCGGGAAGGGGTGAGCGCCGATGACGACTGCGCTGATCGTCGGTGGTCTGTTGTTGGTGGGCATGGGCCTGGTTGCCAGCCAGTTGTTCCGGCTCAAGGACTGGCTCGACCGCCAGCCGCCACCGAGTCCGCCCGACGCAGCCACTCCCGGCGGCGATGAGCTGCCGCCGCCGAACGACGATCGGCCTCGGTAGCTCCGCTACAGCACGTCGAGGATGTCGTTTTTCAGCGCCTCGGCCTGGGTGCCGAACACCGCCTGCACACTGTTGCCGACCTCGATCACCCCGGCCGCACCGAGTGCCTTGAGCCGGGCCTGATCGACCTTGGACTTGTCGGCGACCTCCATCCGCAGCCGGGTGATGCAGGCATCGACGTTGACCAGATTCGCCCGCCCGCCGAAGGCCGCGATCAATTGCTCGGCCTTGCTGTCGGCCACCGTCGCGGTGGCCGCTCCCGCCGCTCCCGCCGCACCGGCGGCTATCGCGGTGGGGGCGTCACTGCCGACGCTCAGGTTGGCCTGCTCCTCGGCCTCGAACTCACCCTCCGGCTCACGGCCCGGGGTGCGCATGTTCCACCTGGTGATCACGAACCGGAACAGCACGTAGTAGAGCACGAAGAACACCACACCCATGCCGATGAGCAGCGGGATGTTCTTGGCCGCCGGTGCGGTGCCGTACAGCAGCAGGTCGATCAGCCCGGCGGAGAAGGAGAACCCCAGGTGGATGTCGAGCAGGTAGGCGATCGCCAGCGACAGACCGGTCAGGATCGCATGGACGATATAGAGCGGGAACGCCACGAACATGAAGGCGAACTCCAGCGGTTCGGTGACGCCGGTCAGGAAGGCGGTCAGGCCGGCCGCGGACAGAATTCCGAAGGCCACCTTCTTCTGCCGGGCGTTGGCCACGTGGATCATCGCCAGCGCCGCTGCCGGCAGGCCGAACATCAGGATCGGGTAGAAGCCGGCGGTCAGATGACCGCCGGTCGGGTCGCCGGCGGCGAACCGGGTCAGTTCACCGGTGACGACGGTGCCGTCCGGGGTCGTGTAGTCCCCGTAGAGGAACCACACGTAGGAGTTCAGAATGTGATGCAGCCCAATGGGAATCAGCATTCGGTTGGCGAAACCGTACACGAAGGCGCCCAGCGCCCCGGCGCCGCCGATGAACTGGCCCAGGGCGGTCAGGCCGGCGGCGAAGATCGGATAGAAGTAGCTCATCGCGAAGGACACCACCAGCACGGTCAGCGACACCACGATCGGCACGAACCGCCGGCCGCCGAAGAAGCCGAGATAGGGCGGCAACTGGATGGTGTGGTATCGGTCGAACAACCACGCGGTGAGCAAGCCGACGACGATGCCGCCGAACACGCTGTAGTTGATCTGCGCCTGCTCCCCGGCCTTGTCCAACTGCCCTTCCAGCACGAACGGCGACATGGTCTTGAAGACCGCCTGCATCACCAGGTAGCCCACCACCGCCGACAGCGCGGTGGACCCGTCGGCCTTGCGGGCGAAGCCGATGGCCACCCCGACGGCGAACAGCAGCGCGAGATTGGCGAACAGCGCACCGCCGGCCGCACTCATGGCCTGGAAGAACGGGCCGATCACCGGGGCCTTGATCTTGCCCAGCAGGTCGCCCTGGCCCAGCCGCAGCAGGATGCCGGCCGCCGGCAGCACCGCGATCGGGAGCATGAGGCTCTTGCCGAGCCGCTGCAGTTGGGCGAATCCGGGGATTCTCAGCCCCGATTTTGCCTGTGCCCCTGAGGCTTTCGTCGCGTCGGTCATCTCGTCCAAACCTTCCGTAATCCCAGCTCAGCGGAAGCTTAGACCCCCGCTGCGCGGCAGAGTCGGTTTTGGCCTCCCAGGACCGCGTTGATCTCTATCCTGGCCTCACACACCTGCACAAGGAGGCCCCGTGAGCCAGACCCAGGTCTTCGCCCCTGTCGAGGGCCGCGCAATGGCGCTGTCGGCCGTCCCCGATCCGGTCTTCTCCGGTGGCATGGTCGGCTACGGCGCCGCGATAGACCCGCCGCACGAGGTGATCTACGCCGTCGCGCCGGTGGGCGGCAAGATCCTCAAACTGCTGCCGCATGCGTACGTGATCATGACCGCCGACAACGTCGGGGTGCTGGTGCACTTGGGCCTGGACACGGTGACCCTCAACGGCGAGGGTTTCACCGCCCAGGTCGCGCAGGGCGACACCGTCGAGGCCGGCCAGCCGGTGATCATCTACGACGTCCCGGCGATCGTGGCCGCCGGGTTGAGCCCGGTGGTCCCGGTAGTGGTGATGGACGAACGCGAACCGGCGAACGTCGTCGTCTCCGACGAGGTCACCTCCGGTGCCGCCATCCCCTGCTGCGCAGCGCTTTTCACCGCCAACAAGTACGCGGCCCGCGATGGAAGTGATCATCCTGCGGGACTCCGCGGAGATCGGGTCGGTGGCCGCCGACGCGTTCGAGAAGCTGCTGGCGTCCAAACCGGACTCCGTACTGGGCCTGGCCACCGGCTCCTCGCCGCTGTCCATCTACGACGAACTCGTCGCCCGCTACGAAGCGGGGCGGATCTCCTTCAAGCAGGCCCGCGGTTTCACCCTCGACGAGTACGTGGGCCTGCCGGCCGACCACCCCGAGAACTACCGCAACTTCATCGACCGGGTGTTCGTCTCGCGGGTCGACTTCCCGCCGGGGGCGGTGCAGGGCCCGGACGGGCTGGCCGCCGACATCCCAGCCGCCTGCGCGGCATACGACCAGGCCATCCGGGACGCCGGCGGGGTGGACCTGCAGATCCTCGGGATCGGCACCGACGGCCACATCGGCTTCAACGAGCCGGGCTCCTCGCTGGCCTCGCGCACCCGGATCAAGACCCTGACCCGCCAGACCCGGGTGGACAACGCGAGATTCTTCGACGGTGACCTCGATGCGGTGCCCACCCACTGCGTCACCCAGGGCCTGGGCACCATCTCCGAGGCCCGGCACATCGTGCTGGTGGCCACCGGCCGGTCCAAGGCCGAGGCGGTGCACCAGATGGCCGAGGGCGCCGTCAGTGCGATGTGGCCGGCGAGCATCCTGCAGCACCACCCGCACGTGACCGTCTTCCTCGACGACGCCGCCGCGCGCCGACTGCAACTGGCCGACTACTACCGGGAGACCTACGAGTCCAAACCGGGCTGGCAGGGCATCTAAGGTGCTGCTGCGGGCCGCGACGGTGCTCACCGGGGCCGAGGTGCTGCGGCCCGGCTGGGTCGAGGTGACCGACGGCGCCGTGGCCGGGATCGGCGGCGGTGAACCCCCCCGGCCGGCCGACCGGGATCTGGGCGCGGTGAGCGTGGTGCCCGGGTTCGTCGACACCCATGTGCACGGCGGCGGGGGCGGTAGTTTCTCGGTTGCCGGCCAGACCGCGACCGCGGTGGGCCTGCACCGCCGGCACGGCACCACCACTCTGATCGCCTCGCTGGTCACCGAGGCGCCGGGAGATCTGCTGCGCCAGGTCGGCGCACTCGCCGAGCAGGTTCGCGACGGTCTGATCGCCGGGATCCACCTGGAAGGGCCGTGGCTGGCGGCCGAACGCTGCGGCGCACACGACCCGGCCCTGCTGCGGGATCCCGAACCGGCCGAGGTGCAGGCGGTGTTACAGACCGGCGGCGGGACGATCCGGATGGTCACCCTGGCTCCGGAACGCACCGGTGCGCTGGCGGCCATCCGCACGGTCGTCGACGCCGGGGCGGTGGCCGCGGTGGGGCACACCGAGGCCAGCTACGCGCAGACCCGCGCCGCCGTAGACGCCGGGGCCACCGTCGGCACCCACCTGTTCAACGCCATGCGGCCGATCCACCACCGCGAACCCGGCCCGGTGATCGCGCTGCTGGAGGATCCCCGCGTCACCGTCGAGGTGATCGCTGACGGCGTGCACGTCGACGGTGCGCTATACCGCCACATCACCCGCAGCACCGGGGGGGACCGGGTGTCGCTGGTGACCGATGCGATGGCCGCAGCCGGAATGGCCGACGGCGACTACCGGATCGGCCCGCTGGACGTCGAGGTCAGCGACGGGATCGCGCGTCTGGTCGGCACCGACACGATCGCCGGGAGCACCGCGACGATGGACCGGCTCTTCGCCTTCGCGGTGCACCGCCATGTCGAGGGCGGGGTTGCGCACGACGCGGCGATGCAGCTGGCGGTGCTCCAGACCTCGGTCAATCCGGCTCGCGCGCTGGGCCTTCCGAGCCCGGTGCTGCGCAGCGGGGCGCCGGCTGACCTGGTGGTACTCGATGACGACCTGACCGTTTGCGGGGTGCTGCACCGGGGTCACTGGGTCCGCCAGACAAGCGCTGAATCAGTCTCAGACACCTAACGATTCGGTCTTGGCTCCGCATCGCCCCTCGCGCACGCGGGTACGGCTGTGGTCTGGTAGATGAAATGAGCACCTCCACCCACGACCGTTCCGGACTGCACATTTGCCCGCTGTCGAAATCCGGCCTGGCCGCCGCGGCCGCGGCGGCGCTTGTCGCCGTCGGTGCGCCACTGGCCTTCGCCGCGCCCACCGCGGTGCCGCCGTCGGACAGCGAGGGCTACCTCAACTCCACCGCGCGGTGCGCCAGCCCGGACACCGCAGTGCTTTTCGGTGCCACCGAATCCTCCCGGGTGGCGATCTGCGAGTCCCCCGACGGCGCGTTTGAGTACCGCGGGGTGCGGGTCGGCGACGGGGCCAAGCTGATCGCGCCGGCCAAACAAACCTCGGCGAACTCCTTCGTGGTGAACAACGACGCAGTCAGATACACCGTCACCGCGACCGCCCTGAGTGTGACCGCCAACGGCGACACCTTCCGCACCGAGATCTGGACGGACTACCACGGCCCGAAGTCCACGGGGTCCCCGGCGGCGGGATCCTCGGCGGCGACCACGCCGGGCACCTCCGCCACCTCACCATCGGCCTCGGCTGGCGCGTCGACGTCACCGCCGACGCCGACCTCCTCGCCCGGGGCCTCGCTGTCGCCGCCGCTGCCGGCCGAAGTGGGTGGCCGCGCCGCCTCCGACGAATAGACATCGCAGCGATGGCGGGCAGGGCCGCACACACCATCACCCTGGTCGACCCCGCGACGGCCTCGGCAGCGTCAGCAGCAGCACCGGCAGGACCTGAGACAGCGGCCGTCGAGGTGCGGCGAAATGCCCTACACCGGGCGGTGTCGTCGGCGCTGCTGGCGAGGCGCTCAGTCAGAGGTGAACTGAACACGCAGTTCAGATAGTAAATGGTATCGTCAAACCATGCTGGGAACCATTGATTCAGGCGGGCGGGTGGTCGTTCCCAAGGAAGTCCGAGAGCGGCTCGGACTCCGCCCCGGCAGTCGGATCGTGTTGACAGAGGTCGAAGGCCACCTCGAGATCTCGCCCGCGACGACACCTGTGCGGCTCGTTGACCACGGCGGCGCCCTGGTCGCGGTCGCGCAGGTGGATCTTCCCGTCCTCACAGCCGAGCAAGTCCGGGATGCGGTCGAAGCCACGCGCCGGTGACGGCATTCGACACGAGCATCGTCATCGCAGCCTTTGCCCCCTGGCATGAGGCGCATGAGGCGGCTCGGCGTGCTGTGACGCCCGAGGTGGTCCTTCCAGCCCATGTGGTGACGGAAACCTACGCGGTTCTGACACGGATGCCCGAACCGTTCCGAATGGACGCCCAGACGGTGGCCGAGTATCTGGCTCGGCAATGGGGCGGTCGCATCATTGCCCCGGACGCCGAGCTCTATGAGTCATTGCCGACAGCCGTTGCGACCACGGCGGTGATGGGCGGCAGCACTTACGACGCCCTCGTCGGGCTAACCGCCCACCGCTTCGGCCACCAATTGCTGTCACTCGACCTCCGGGCTGAGCGCACTTACCGATCCCTGGGGATCGATTACCGGCTGCTCGCCCAATAGCCCGGCAGGGAGCGTTGAACGACGAGTCCCCGGTGAACCAGACGTCGCCTTGATCGGCCGCCAACCGTACCGTAACCGACCCCGGCGTATATCCGGGGTGTGAATCGCGGTGAGGGTGCCGTCGCTCGTCAGGTTCACGGCGGCAACGGGATTCGCGTCACTTCTCACCACGTCAGACGTGGCGGATGGTTATCGTGGCGTTCCGCCATCGCCAGTGCAGCGCGCCGATACGGTTCGCTGCGGCGTCCTCGGCACGGGTCGTACAGACGTCGGCAGCCGGAAATGCCGGCACGGTGCCGGTGTGGT
>VERS01000608.1 GCA_018882545.1 Mycobacterium sp. | reverse complement strand
CTGCAGGGAACCTCCACGCGGCCGGGCTATCTGCTGGAGGCCGGCAGCCTGATCCCGGCGGAGCTGCTGCGTGAGTTGGCCGCCGCCGCCAAAGTGCGTCCGCTGGTCCAGCCGGCCGACGCCCCCGCCGAGCCCGGTTACCGGCCCTCCCGGGCACTGGCCGATTTCGTACGCGCCCGCGACCTGACCTGCCGAGCTCCCGGGTGTGACCGCCCGGCCACCGACTGCGATCTGGACCACACCGTCCCCTATGCTGAAGGTGGGGCGACTCATCGCTCAAACATCAAGTGCCTGTGCCGTTTTCATCATTTGGTCAAGACCTTTTGGGGCTGGCGGGATCGTCAGTTGCCCGACGGCACCGTCATCTGGACGCTACCCGGCGGGCAGACCTACATCACCACACCCGGTAGCGCACTGCTCTTCCCGGCCCTGATGGCGCCGACCGGCACCCCACCGGACCGGCCCGCAGGCCCGTCGGCCCGCGGGCCGAGAACCGCGATGATGCCGCGCCGCAAGACCACCCGCGCCGCCAATCGCGCCCACCACATCACCGCTGAACGGGCGCACAACCACCAGATCCGAACTGGCATAAGGTCATCGGCCAACCCCAACCCCGATGCCGACGACCCACCCTTCTGAGCTCAGCGAGCTGATGCGAAGGCCCGGACCCAGTCCAGCCAGGCGCCCATCCCCTCGCCGGTGCGGGCGCTGACCGGCAGGACGGTCGCGGACGGATTGACCTCGCGGACCCGGGCCGTATAGGCCTCGACGTCGGCGTCCAGGTGCGGGACGAGGTCGATCTTGTTGAGCAGCACCACATCCACCGCGCGGAACATCACCGGGTACTTCAACGGTTTGTCCTCGCCCTCGGTGACGGAGTACACCATGGCCTTGGCGTGCTCGCCGACGTCGAACTCCGCCGGACACACCAGGTTTCCCACGTTCTCGATGATGACCAGATCCAGCGCGGGCAGATCCAGCCCATGCAGAGCACGGTGCACCATCGGTGCGTCGAGGTGGCATTCCCCGCCGAAGCCGTTGGCGGTGTTCAGCAGCGCGATCTGGGCGCCGCGGCCCCGCAGTTTCTCCGCGTCGAGGTCGGTGGCGATATCGCCCTCGACGATGCCGACGGCGAGTTCGCCGGCCAGTGCGTCCAGGGTGGCCGCCAGGATGGTGGTCTTACCCGATCCCGGCGAACTCATCAGGTTCAGCGCGCGAATCCCGTTGGACTCGAACGCGTTCCGGTTCGCGGCGGCGCGGGTGTCGTTCTCGGCGAAGATCGACTCCAGGACCTCGATGCGCGCCGATCCGGTGGCGTACCCGCTGTGGTCGCCGTGCTCGTGCTCATGCTCGTGCTCGTGCTCATGCTCGCCGTGGTCGTGGCTATGCACGGTGCCGTCGTCGTGACGGTGGAATCGACCCATCTGCTCGAACCTCTCTGTTAGGTGACGTCGGCTCCTAGGTGACCTCTACCGAGGTCACCAGGAACTCCTCACCGCGCACCACCGTCACCTCGGCACTGCCGCACCGTGGGCAGCACACCGACCAGCGGGAGGCGATCTCGGACTGTTCGCCGCAACCGCGGCAGTCCACCTCGGCGGCGACGAGGTCCAGTTCCAACTCCGCCTCCGGCATGTCCTCGTGATCGCGCACCAGCGTCCAGCAGAACGACAGCGTCTCGGGTACCACCTGGCGCAGCGCCCCGACCTGCACCCGCACCACGTCCACCCGGCGGCCCGCCGCGTGCGGTTTGACCACCCCCGCGATGGCCCGGCACAGCGACAATTCATGCACCCCGTCAACCCTAGGACTAGCGTGTTTGGTGTGACCGTTCGGGTTCGCCTCGACATCACCGGTGTGGTGCAGGGGGTGGGTTTCCGCCCGGCCGTCGCGCGGATCGCCGCCGAGTTCGGTCTGACCGGATGGGTGTATAACGACGCCGGGGCGGTGCACTGCGAATTCGAGGGCCCCCGGTCCGACGTCGACGCCGCGGTCACCGCACTGCGCGAGCGGCCCCCGCCGATGGCCCGCATCGAGGCGCTGACCGCGGTGGCCCTGACCCCCTGCGGCGACGACGCCTTCCGGATCGTCGAGAGCCGGGCCGCCGACGGCGCCCGGACCCTGGTGCCGCCGGATATCGCCGCCTGCGCGGACTGCCTGCGGGAGATGCGCGACCCGGCCGACCGGCGCTACCGTCACCCGTTCATCACCTGCACCAACTGCGGGCCGCGCTACACCGTCATCACCGACCTGCCCTACGACCGGCCGGCCAC
>VERS01000607.1 GCA_018882545.1 Mycobacterium sp. | reverse complement strand
AGGCCGAGGCCATGCAGACCGTGCGCACGCTGCCGATGGTCGTGATGGACGGGGTCTTGCAGCTCGCGTGGCGGATCATCGGAGCCCAGCAGTATTCACTGGTGGGTGGTCCGGACAAAGCCAACATCGACGCTCTGGGCGACGCCGTCCGGGAATGGGCGATGGGCGTGGGATTCCAGCTGAAAATCCTCAATTCCAATGACCCGTCGATCGTCATGCAAGTTGCTCCCCCGCACCAGTGGTACGGGACGAACGTGACCGGCTCGCGCATCCTCTACGACAACCCGGACACCATCTATCGCTTCGCCGGGGTCAACTACGCCTCGGAGTACGTCATCACCGGCCGCCTGCCCGTCGACGATCCGCAGGCCAGTTTCAGTGTCCTGACCGGAACGACGGGGACAACGGCGGCGGTGCTCAACGGAAGCCAGCTGCAGCTGGCCCCCGACCGCTCGTTCGTGATCACGGTCAGCGGCGCGCCCGCCGCACCCGGGCAGAAGAATCACCTGCAGATCACCCCCGACACCACCTTGGTCGCAATCCGGGACACGCTGGCGGACTGGAACACCCAGGAACCGATGAGCCTGGCGATACAGCGCACCGGCGGCCCGCGGCCGAGTCTCTTCGGCCAGCTCGGCGGATTCGCGATTCCCGGCATCGGGCCGCTCGTGGCCAAGAGCCCCTTCCTGACCACTCTGGTGTCGATCATCCCTCCGCTGCCGGCTGTGCCGCCGATCGTGCGCGGCCTGTACGGGGCGATCCTGATGGTGCGGGGCATCAACCAGGAGGCGGTCTACATCAAGGTCGCCACCACCGACCCGGTGACGGGAAAGCGCAAGGCGCCCAACGTGTTCACCGACCCGTCGAGCAACGCGTCCTTCCTGGCGACCCAACTGCAGAGCGCAGGCTATTTCCAACTCGCCGACGACCAGGCGCTGGTGCTGACCATTCGTCCGAACAACGCGGCCTACTTCAGCGTCCCGGTGACCAACGACTGGACCATCACCGGCAATTACTGGGACCAGCAGACCAGCCTGAACATCGCCCAGGCCAAGAACAATCCCGACGGCTCCTACACCATCGTCGTGTCCCCGAAAGAGCCGACCATGGCCGGCGGCAACAGTGTCTGGAACTGGGTGTCGACCGGCGGCCTCAACCAGGGCACGATGGCGATCCGGTTCCAGTCGATCGACCCGAACAACACGACCAACCCGACCGTCAGCTCACAGGTGGTGCCCCTGAGCGACCTGGCCTCGGCACTCCCGGCGGGTACGCCCGTCGCCACCCCGGCCGAACGGCAGGCCCAACTGGTCGCGCGCAAGGAGGGTTTCGACCGACGCTTCGCCCCCTACCCGCAACCCTGAGCGCTCAGACCCGGCCCGGGGTTGGCCCCGGGTCGCTGAGCAGGCCCGCGCCGGTACTCTCGAGCGATGCCGGCCACCGTGCGCGAACTCATCGGTGTCTACGACGCCGACGGCACCCTGCTCGGCGAGGCGCGCTACTGGATCGGGGCCCGGCTGGGCCGGACGCACTGCGCGCTGTGCGACATCACCCACGGGCTGTTCACCGAGCGGGCCGACTGGCGGCGCTGCCGCGATGAGCTCGATGTCGGGTTCCGCACCTATCACCGCAACGACGCGCCGCAGGACGTTCTGGCCGCTGGCTCACCGGCGCCGTTCGTGGTCGCCCGCACCGACCGCGGTCTGGTCACCCTGCTCGGCCCCGCCGAACTCGACGCGTGCGCCGGTGACATCGAGCAGTTCCGCCGGGCCCTGCTCCAGGCGTGCGCCGACCGGGACCTCGACGGGATCTAGGGCTCAGCGCAGTACGGCCACCAACATGGCGACCGCCAATGCGGCCCGGGCGGTCCAGGCGGCGGTTCGGATCCAGTTCGTGGTGATGAGCCGGTCGAGGCGACCACCTGCGCGACGGCGGCGACGGCGGCGACCCCGGCGGTCACGCCTTCTCCCCGGCCGGGTATCGCGACAGCCGGGCGGGCGAGGTGCCGGATGCGCCGGGTCGTGCGGCGCGCGGTGCGGACGTGTCGACGCCGAGACTGCGGAATCGACCCGAACTCATGGCGTCTCCAGCATGCCGACTTGCGAGATCGCTACGTCGCCAGACCGGGAATCTGCGACAGCACCCATCCTGACAGCACGATGTGGGCAAGGGTGATCAGCACGGACAGCCCGTGCAGCCATTTGAAGCGGACCGTGGCGCCCGTATCCGTCGCGCGATTTATGGCGGGCATGAGGATTTGGCGGGCCGGCACAC